>CAUZNH010000044.1:0-7023 GCA_963581345.1 Candidatus Thalassarchaeaceae archaeon
GTATGCGCGAGTCAGAGTTTGCTCAGAATCTTGATAATTGTTGTCAACCTTGACTTCCATAATTCCCGAACCATCATCCCCTGGGTGATGTAATATTGCGATGTGATAGACTTTGGGCTGGCTCACCTGAAATTGGATAGATTCACCCGGTGCTGCTTCAATTACTGCCCATTCTTCACTCAGTTCTTGCCAATTGATATGACCGGCATCCATCTGTTCGACGGAGTTTTCGGTAACGATGAGAATAACCTGTAGAGTTTCACTTTCATGCCAGTTCGTGATGTTAATTTCAACAGATTCGTAATGATTCACTTTCTGAATAATTTCGAAGGTAGAATCTCCTGGGCCAAGTCTAAATGAAGGGCGCTCATCATTTGTGTCGGCTTGGTAATTCACTGCACTCATCAAAATTACAACCATCAAAATAGTCACTATTCCTTCAACGATTAGATGAACACGCCATCTTTTCAGACTGATTCCTTGAAACAATTTACCGTAATCATTGCGGAGTCGAGGTTGAATTTGGTGAATAAAAAGGGCTCCAATCGCACCAACAATCATTCCTAGTGGGATGTCAACAATCCAGTGTATACCCAGATAGAGAATCGTGAATATGAATAGAATAGTGTTAGCTAATATGAAAACATGGTATCTCCAATGAGCCCAATCCCTCAGTCTGATTCCTCGCTCTCGGCAATGCATCCAGTTCAGAAGTAAAATACCGAAAGGAATTGCGACATGGAGTGAAGGAACCGCATTATCTAGGGGATCATGGCTTACATAAAATGCAGTATAAATCCCGTCATGGTAGAGGAGTGCTTTCATTCCAGGTATCCATGAAGATGTTACTTCAACATTGAAAAATAGGTAATATGGTACGGCAATAGCATAGATTAACAAGTAATTCAAGGTCACTTTGTCCGTCATATCTCGTTCACCAGTGTAGGCATAGTAGACCGTCGTGACATAGATTAAGAATAGGTAAATGAATAGGTAGTGAAAGTTTAGAAAACCTGTCAGTGTAGAGTTCTCAAAGGTTTGTTGAATCCATAAGGTTGGCTCTCCCTCAATGGCATACACCCAATCAGTCCAATGTCCGGTAGCATACTTGATTGGCTCATTCAGTTTGTCAGTCGCACCTTTCCAAATAATGATGACAATATAACCCATCATGTGAAGATAATATCGTTGGTTATGAATCATATCCCCAATTTTTGATAGTGGTGTCCGCATCTCCTTTCGGTGGACTGTGAATATCCAGCAAATTGCTGGAGTCAGCAGGAGAATTAATCCCATCATCACCCAATAGGGGCTTGCCATGTTTGGGGCGGCTCATAGAGCCGATTTGATGATTACCCCTGTTAGGATTGAATCAGGTACCAAGGAACTGGACCCTTACATCACCGACATTAGATGTTGGCAAAGAAAAAATCACTCTTCTTCTGTCTTCCCGTTTGGCATTAATTTACTAAACACTATTGGAGATATTGTCACGGTAATAATAGCAACTAGAATAATTGCTGAGTTGACAGCAGGTGTGATTATTTCTTGTTCTAAGGCGATTAGGGATGCTGCGATTATTAGTGATAATCTAGCAGATAGTAGGGAGCCTGCTGCGAATGTTTCCTTCCAAGTGAAGGTGAACCGAAACAACAGCACCGGTACCATTTTGACAACTATTGCGGCGGCCAAAAGAAGTGGGACGAGTAGTAATGCATCTTTTGAAGAAATTAATTCCTGAACATCAAAACTCACTCCTACAAGGATAAAGAAGATTGGGATGAAAAAGGAAAATCCAAACGCTTCCAAATCTCTCTCCACCTTTCTTTCCGGTGATGTCGTGAGCAGGGAAATCACCACCCCAGCGATGAATGCACCGAGAATCATTTCAGCATTCAAAATTTCTGCTAATACAATGAATGAAACTAAAATCGCCAAACTTGCTCGTAATTTTATCTGTGAAGTTGCATGCGATAAATCTTCAAATAATTTACGAATGGTATTGCTTCGTTGAGCTATGATTCCAGTACGGTAGAGCGCAGCAAAGGCTAGGAAGAGGAAAAACACGAGAAGCATTTCTATGTTCAGTCCACCTTCCAAATATGTGGCTAGCAATGATATTAGGAGCATAGTAACGAAATCTGCAAACAGTGCTGACATCAATACAGACTGCCCGAATCTCGTATCTGACAATTGCCTCTCTTTTAGAACTGGGAGAACTACTCCAAGTGAAGTGGTTGACAGGATTAAAGCCAACATCAAATCATTTTTCACCAATTCTGGATCTATTAGATTACTGGAAATATAGTATGAAATAACCAGTGTTAATGAAAAAGTAGCGGCGGCTAGAAAAATTGGGTGGCTGGTGATTTTTGCTTTTGCTTCTCCAGCGGCTTTAGAGATTTTTCCAATCATTGTAAAATCAATTTCCATACCGGCGATAAACATCAGGTATGCTAAGCCAAAATCAAGTAGGAAATCAAACACTTCGCCTTGACCATCTATGATACCCAAAAGGCTAGGTCCGATGATGATCCCAGCAATAATTTCTCCAACGACAATTGGCATCTCTACTCTCTGCCATCGAGAAAGTAGAATCGGTACCAAAAAAGAGGCGAGAAGGACCAGCATCAACGATTCAAAGGTCGTGAAGTGCAGGGTTGGGATGCTGACCATAATTTCTCGGCCTTCCCTACGGCCATTAGAAGTTTTGACCTCCGATTGACATAGGTGAGCCGTTACAGAGGGGTATAATCGAAGCCATCAGGAGTCGTTGTAGATGCAGATATTAACCGCGTGTGAATAAAAAGACAGGCTCCAGCGCCCCCCTTCTCTTCCAACTCCTGAGTGTTTAACTCCTCCAAATGGGGTGCGTAAGTCACGGTGTAGCCAGGTATTAATCCAAACCATTCCGGTATCTATTCCTTCAGCGATTCTCCTGCCCTTTTCTAGGTCAGTTGTCCAGACACTCCCTGCCAAACCATATTTGGTTGCGTTTGCGATTTCAAGTGCCTCATTCTCATCACAAAAAGCGTGGATACTTACGACAGGTCCGAAAATCTCCTCCGTTGCACATCTACTGTTTGGTGACAGCCCATCGATTACAGTCGGCGAGAGCCAATACCCATTTTCAAATTGCTCCGGTATACCTTCAGGAGTATTTCCTCCAGTCAGGATGATACCCCCCTCCTCTTTAGCAAGAGAAATATAACCACTAACTTTGTCGAGGTGGTCGGCTGAAATGAGTGCTCCTAGGTCAGTTTCAGGGTCAGCAGGGTCACCTATTTTCATCGCTTCTACAGCGGTTAGAAATAGGCTGACGAATTCATCGTAAATGCTCTCTTCAATTAGGATTCTTGAGCCACAAAGGCAGACCTGTCCTTGATTTAGGAATCCTGCCCTAACTACTCCGGCAACTGTTTTTTCCATATCAGCATCAGCGCATACAATTGTTGCATTTTTGCCACCAAGTTCAAGGCTTAATTTCTTGAAAGTAGATGCCGCTGAAGATGCGACTTTGGCGCCAGTATCGGTTCCACCTGTGAAGGATATAAGGTCAACATCAGGGTGACTAGTAAGGGCGGCTCCTGTTTCATCACCCTGTCCATGAACGAGATTAAAGACCCCCGGTGGTAATCCCACATCATCAATAATTTCTGCAAGTAAACTTGCCGTCATTGGTGTCAATTCAGATGGCTTCGCTACAACTGTATTACCCATTGCTAATGCTGGTGCCACTTTCCAACTCAACAAATAGAGTGGTAGATTCCAGGGGGTGATCAAACCAGCCACGCCAACTGCCTTGTAAACTACATGATTGGTGGCATTTTCCATGTCAAAAGTTTCAGCAGTAAAATGTCTCACTTCGTTAGCGAAGAAACGGAAGTTGTCAACTGAGCGGGTTGCGTCAACATTTCGTGCCAAAGAAATTGGTTTTCCAGTATCAAGTGATTCTAGTTGTGCGACTTCTTCGCTGCGCTCCTCCAATGCATCAGCAATTTTGTCTAGCCAATCAGCTCTACTAGCATGGCTCAGAGATGACCATTCCGGCAAAGCGTCACGGGCAGCATTTACGGCCGCGTTGATATCATCAACATTTGATTTAGGAACCCTAGCAATCCTCATCCCGGTTGCGGGAGAGAGGTCGTTCAGCCATTCTCCATTTTGTGCCGGATAGAATTCTCCGGAGATGTAGTTCAGTAGGTCCGGAATGTCATCATCTTCAGGGTCTGAAACAGAAGGGTTAGATCCAGTATCACTGTATTCCTCATCCATTGTTTCACCTCATTTGGGATTATTTTCCTCTGGTGGCCCTACATGATTTGACGTTGCTGAGTATTGGCGCCAGTCGTAGTACCATCTGTCGCTGTCAGGGTCCCATTCATCCCAAGTAACCACTGATTCTAGGTTTTTGAGGAGGTCAGGAGGCACAACACCGGGTACGATAAACGCTTTTTGACGGTGTAGAGGGTAAGGGTTTCTCAACTCAATTCCGAGTACACCAAGGACGGCTCGCGCAACATACCAAGTTGCTTGAGCGTTCCAACCGTGAGCGATTTTTATGGTAATTCCTAGACCCTTAGGGTATTTTGGATGAATCACTGAGAGACCCAAAAGTCCGTCAGCCCCCTCTTTTGCCAAGACTTTTCCTTCACCACATTTTAGGATGGTTGAATCAAGGCGATTGAATCCACCTACCAAGTCTGGGTGATTGCACATTGATTCCCATATCCAATCGTCATCCTTTGTTGTGGCTAAGCCAGCAAACATTACCGCCAATTCATTTACGGTGTTGGAGACTGTTGGTAAACCGCAGCCATCTTTTGCTACTCGCACCGGGTTCCAGTCTGGTTGTCCAAGGAAACCTCTGAGAACTTCAATGAAAAGTGGGAACCATTCTGATTGTGGTAGAGTGTAGCCAGCCCGATTAATTCCTTTCAAGCGAAGAGCTTTGAGGATAGCCGCATGTTCCCCCGAGCAAGTATGGAACCAACGTCGAGGGCGACGGACTTGTCGACCGAATTGAATTAGAGGCACATCTAATGGACACTGCATTAATCCCCATTCAGATTCATTGAGAATTGATTGGGCTGCAGCGACGTGCTCGGTATCACCATTGTGAGACGAACACGCAATTGCCTTTTGCTCACTAGAGAGTTCACTATCTAAAACATCAACAAATGTTTTCATCAATAGGGGTTTCATCATAGAGCGTCCATAACAAAGGACATTCCCTCCAAAAGAGTGGATTACTTCGTTTCCATGAGCCCAAGCAACAGCCCCATGAATTGTATTTTCAGAAACATCATTGCGACGGAAATCAACCAGTGGCTCCCATTCAACATCTCGCCCAGTAGGTATCCCTTCGTGAATTTCTCCAAGAGGGGTAGTTGGGTACGCACCTGAGCCTGGTCTGCCGGGGGAAACTGATGATGGATTGTGTTCAGTCAAGTCACTCATCTCCATTTACTAAAGGTGTAACTTTATTCATGAATGCATCCATGTCTCGCTGAACCCGGGCAGAGTCGTGGCGGAAGAAATCGAACCACAGCATGAGCCGGTCGTCGGGGTGGAATCTTTCAACGATTTGGGTGGCGACCTCTTCGGCGTTCCCAATAATAGCATTGTTTGCTGCTTTGGAGACTTTTGCTGGGTCAATTGTGCCCTCAAGAGCGTTCCAGTATGAATCTAGAGTTACTTTTGCTTCTTTTTGTGCCGCAGTTGATCGCTCTTCTGGGGTAAGGTTTTCCTCATTATTCAAGAATACCATAATCGTTCTTGGCATCATATTTCGATGCCAAGAACCACCACTCTCGTGGTACGATTCGGCCATTCTATCATGAGTTTCTTCAATTAGTTCAGGAGCAGTTATTGACAGGTTGAAAACCTGAACGGGGCGATACTTGTTAGTTTCAATTTGCAAAGCCGGTTCGTGACTTCCAAGGGTTAGGGAGAGAAGGTCTCGATTCCAATTTTGTGGAATACATTTGATTTCTTCAAATTCATAGTGATTGGGTATTTCAATTTCTTGAGGCGGCTTGTCCAATCCTCCGACCTCAATTGCAGTTTCTTGCACGGCTTGCCAATCTTCATCAGTGCGGAAAGTATCTCTGCTGAGAATTGTTTTCCGAACAGAATCTGATGAGAATGCTTCACCATTTAGCAAGCGCAGGAATATCTCACTCGCTTCCCAAAAGATTTGACCACGCAGAGCAGGCCATGCTGCCTGTTCAACAGCATCCCGAGGAATCACACCGTATGGTGATGCCATGAATTGGAATCTTCCAGCAGAATATCCAATGTGTAATTTCCTTGAATCACCTCTTAATTCCTGCAGTGCACAAAAATTGCCAACTCTTTCAGCAACTGCTATTGGGCCGCCATTTGCTAGAATTGAAAGTACGGCAGAACCAACTTCAATATTTTTAGTTTCAGCGAATGATAAGGCTGCTAATTGGAAAAAATCGGTGCACAAACCAACCTCTCCTTCCCAATGTGGGATTACTGGATTTCGGTTGAGTTTCTGAATTTCAGTAGATAGGTGGGCTTGAGCGATCCAAGCCACGCCATACCCGAGATTATCTGCAAGTTTCAACTGTTCAATATAGTTGGAATACATTGTTTGCTCATCAGGGCAGTAGCCAGTAGAATCTGGCGTCTGCGATATTGAAAAGAAAACATCAAACTCCATATCTTCACCTTATATTGAGCGCATTCTGCCACCATCAACAGCGAGTGAAACACCACGAATCGCACCACCTGCATCAGAACAGAGGAAGGCGATTGCTGCAGCCGTTTCTTCAGGCTCAATCAAGCGTTCAGCAGGTACTCCTGCAAGCCATGTAGAGCGCACGTCGTCTGGTGTCACCCCTCTTGTCTCAGATATTTGTTCAGCCAATGACTCAAGTCTACCAGTATTTGTGAATCCAGGTAAGATATTGTTGATACTTACACAAGGTGGGAGTTCAGTTGCTAGGGTTTTTGACCAGCCAGCCATTGCTCCTCTCACGGTATTGGAAACCC
>CAUZNH010000045.1:0-6766 GCA_963581345.1 Candidatus Thalassarchaeaceae archaeon
GACTTTCAGATGATAATTCAGAAGGACGTACTGAGACTAATTCAGAGGGCCGATTCACTATTTCGGCGGTGGCTAGAGAAGCGATGTTACTCAGGGTGAGAATGGATGGATATGTTACTATTGAGCGCACCATCTCGCCAGGTGAAATTCCCGATTTAACTCTAACATTGATTGAGGGCGAAGGTGTTGATTCAGCAGATTTGCGAGAACCTAGTAATCTTGCTTCCGCAGTGCAATTATCAACTACAATAGCAGTGTTCACCCTGATTTCAGCGGCAATAGGAATAGTTGGTGGATTTGAGGCACGTCGCGGCCTGAGGTATCGCAGAACCCAGTGGATATGTGGTATCGGCCTCTTTAGTCGCGGTGGAATCTTCTTTGGACCATTGCTTATCCTACTTGGAATGGCATTACTCATGTTAACCAAGAGTCAGTTTGCTGACCAAGAATAACGATAAATTTCGTTGTTACTTTCTTGTCAGATGTTTCAAAGTACGCTCCTTTCTCACGCAAGTTTATTCATCACGGCGACTGTCATGGGGTGTAGGCGTTGCCATGTATCTCATCACCATTGAAGGAGGCGATGGCAGTGGCAAGGGAATTGCTACAAAAATGCTTGAAGAAATTTTGTTAGAAGAGTTCACATTCTCAGGCATCTGGGTAACTGGAGAGCCTCGTCGAGACCACCCATTAGGAAAACTCGCCGTGGATTCCGTACGTACCGGTGAAGCAGGACCTGTAAAGGAGGCTAGTTTGTTTGCTGCTGATCGCCTTGACCACTCTCACGCTTGGATTCTCCCTAGACTCAATCAGGGCAAGGCAGTTATTTCAGAACGAAATGTACATTCTTCTCTAGTTTATCAAGGAATTGTGGGGGAAATCGGCCTTTCTGAGGTGGCTCGTCTAAACAGTGCAGCATGTATTCCAGACCTTTGTTTGTGGGTGGATTGTGACCCTATCCTCGCACTTCGCAGAATCACTCATGGTACTCTAAGAGAAGCGGTGTTAGATAAACAGGAATATTTTGAAACTAATGAATTACAACAGAAAATTAGGGTAGGATATGCATCACTTCTTGGTGGTGAAGTGCCAATGCCAAAACCCTTCAACAAAGGGGCTGTAGTTGGGCCAATACTCAATGACGGTACCAAAGCAGACCTGCGACTCAAGATACAGAAAGAGGTTCGGAAATTCTTACACCGGCATCCAATTCCTCTCAACATTGAGGCTGAAGATGTTGAACAAGTAATGCTAGAAAAAGCACTCAAGGGAGAGCGCGGACAAACAACTCTCAAAGTGCTTGACACATCGCCTAAACGTAGCAGTAAGAACTGGCTTCATGGGGAAAAACCGTGGCAAGTTATGAAACATGCCAATTCACTATACCAAGAAGCATATGGTGAAATCCCTGATGATCAAGCTAAGAATATCCCCAAGACTCCAATTAGTCACACGGTTATTTCGGTTATAGGCACACTTTCACTACTTCCGGGTGCTGAGGTAACTAGTCTCAGAAAATGGTTCGGCCCCGTCAGGGTCGTCAGTTCTCGACATACTCACCGGATGCTGAAGTTTTTCCACGAACAATCTGGCTGGGTTAGGACTCATAAACCACTCAAAGGAAAGGATGCCGCACGCTCCGAACTACGGGCAGAATGGCAAGCATTCGGTCGGTTAGGACTGGTGATTTGGCCACTGAAGCAAGAGTTTGCAAAATGGCTTGAGGTAAATCCTGAAGGTCAATGGCGAAATTCATTGTCAGCAATTGTCGGAAAGAAACCCTCTGCTGAAATGATTCAGGCAATGGAGAAGTGTGTTGGAAGATTAGCAGTTCTTGGTTCAGGTATGATGGATGTTGCTCCCCCTTCAAATGTTGAGGAGTTCAGGAAATGGTGGCGCCAAGGTCCATCTTGAATCTGGTTTCACTCTTCACTATCTTCGGCGGTTGTATCCGTCTCGGTTTGAGTTGCAATTTCTGATATATCGTCATCTGTTGTTTCAACCGATGGTACTAGACGCGCATTGGCTGGTAAGATGACTCTTCCAGCGTCAAATTCGAACGGTTTTGGATTAGCAGCAAAAACTCCAGCGAATAACAATCCAACTCCAATCCCCATCGGGAATCCGGTAATTAACCGCTTGAGATGTGTTGACTCATAGCCGCTAATTGCTTGAATACCGCCGTCAAGCGCAGTAGGCAGTAATAGCGATGCAATACCACCAAAGGCTAGTAAAAATCGTCGGTCATTAAAGTAAAATGGTTCTACCTTTTCATCAGGTAAAACTGAGATAATTGAATCTCTAATGGTCCAACGGTTGAGGCCACGTGTGCGGAATATCAACCCGCCAATAAAAATCCCAGCAAAAATCCCAATGTCCCGTGTACATACGGCCATTTGATTTTCATTTATTACCCAAGATCTCTCGTGTTTCTGGTGGCAATTTAGGTCACCAAATCCATACACGAAAGCGCTGAAAATATCTAACTCGCTCCATGCAAATTTACCACCGTGTTGAGATTGATCATGCCCCATGCTGCCTTCTTCAGAATGGGGTTCATTCCCCCAATCTCCCCATGAGGCGTCTTTCCAAACATAATCTAGGGCATTTGCTCTGCCAGATAGTTCAGGAACACTGCCTGTTGGAAGAAGTGCTGGGACGAGGAAAGCAGCGATTAGATATCCCAGTGAGAGACCTATCACCCAATTAGAAATATTAATTTCACGGCGGCGGTCAGGAAGTCCGTTTTCGCCCACCATTGAATATTGGCGCGTGAACCTACATCTTCATCCTTTTGACGCCGCAACCCATAACATAAGGAAGCCCAAGCGATTTACATGGTAGAGGTGACGTTTCGCGATCTTTTCTCTATCAGCATCGTGATGGGGATCATGGCTGGTACTATGGCGACCATGTTAGGATACTTCAGCGCTGGAATGGAAGGTGACCCTATGGCTAGCGTGAAATTTGGTGCATATGTTGGGTCTGCTGTAACCACATTGACACTAATTTATGGGGGTTGGCGTCTAATTGAATTGAAGCGTGGTATAGGAAACAAAGTTCAAGTGGATAAGGTAGCCCAATTAAGGGAATTATTAGTCCCTATGGAAGCCTATGCTGCTGGGTTGCCGTGGTCATCAGAAAAGGCGTGGAGAATTTCAACCCACATTCGTCAAGAAAGAGGGACGCTAACTCTTGATCTCCACGAGATGGATTTACCAGGGAGTCGGCGAATACTAGATTTGATTATTGAAAACCGCCCAATGGTTGGTAGAATTAGAATTATAACTGGGCGGGGAAAAAATAGTCCAGACCGTCCAGTACTGCGGCCGATGGTCAATGAAAGGTTAACCCCAATCGCGCGGGCTCTTGATTGGCAGATTCTTGCCAAAGCTGGTTCGATAACGCTTCGTCCACTAGGGAAACGCCCGACAGTGAAAGTGTGGCTAGTGAGGTTCCTATTTTTGGTAGGTCCATTTTCTATTGCGCTGGCACTCTCGTTTGAAGAGTTAGCAGGCACTGGTGCCCGCGAGCAAGGGCGAATTTTTGGCACCGCCGCCGGCCTGGTTTTGACGGGGCTACTCGCATCATATCGCAATCGAGTATGATGCACTCAATCCTGATATTTTCTTGTGCGAATCAACGCCGTAATTACTAGTATAACCACCAAAAGTAATCCGAGTTGTACATCGCCACACAGGGGCGGAAAACCTAGGGACACCATGCGAAATGGCTATATTATTAATTATTAATTAAACAGGATAAACGGGGCACATCTCTATATTTGTCAAGAAATTATGTATCAGGATTATCAATTGTCTTTTACTTGGATATATTGTTTTTAATTTAACAAATGTAATTCATCAAGGAGTATTCACTTTCACACTTTCTCCACCCTTCCAATTCTCTAATATACCTGATGGAAAGGGATAGGGCACATGCAATTTGATATCGGCACTCTTGGGTCCAATGCTGCCGAGTTTTTGCAATTCCAAAAATCAGCATCAGTTCGCGATTTGAAGAAAACCCTCAGTAATTTCGGCCGGCTTGATGACACTGATCACCGCCGCGCGTTAACTGAGTTGACCCTCCACGATAATTCAGATATACGCATGCTGGCAATAAAAAATCTCGCAAAATACGCGGATGAAGAATTAAAGGAGGTTATCATGAATATTGTTAGAACCGATTCATCATCACTTGTTCGAAGGGAGGCTGTTTCAGCAATTGGAAGGATGAGGTCAGAATCTTGTGTTGAAGATTTAGTGACACTATTGCACGACCGCGATCCATCAGTTGTTATGCAAGCAATTAGGGGTCTACTTGTGTTTAAGAAAATTGATTCGGTCCGTGAAGAATTAATTCAAATTCAAAACCATCCCAATGAAATTATTAAAGAAGTAATTGAAATCGAACTACTATCAGGCAGGAAGCCATCGTCTAAGTCTCATTCCGCTGTAGATGTTCGTTTGAAAAATATCGTTGTAAACACAGATGTTTTACAGGCATTGGAAGTGATTGACCCCGAGTCAATTCATCTAACATTTACCTCCCCTCCATACTATAATGCAAAAGATTATTCAATTTACTCAAGTTATCAAGAATACCTTGATTTTCTAAGAAGTGTTTTCATAGAAACGCATCGGGTTACGAAAGAGGGCCGTTTCCTGGTCGTAAACACCAGTCCTGTGATTGCCTCAAGATTTAGTAGATCCCACGCCAGCAAGCGGTATCCCATCCCCTTTGACCTCCATACGATATTAGTTTCAATGGGGTGGGAATTCATAGATGATATCGTGTGGCAAAAGCCTGAATATAGTGTGAAGGCTAGAAATAATGGTTTCCTACGACATAGGAAACCACTAGCTTACAAACCAAACCAAGTTACAGAAATGGTAATTGTTTACCGGAAGAAGACGAGTAAATTGATTGATTGGAATTTGAAGCAATATTCCAAGGAAATTCTTGAAGAGAGCAGGGTTTTGGATGGATATGAAACTTCAAACCTCTGGAAAATTAACCCTTCAAATGATTCGGTTCACACCGCAGTTTTCCCTAACGAACTCAGTGATAAAATAATCCAATACTACTCACTGGTTGGTGACCTTGTTTTTGACCCGTTTGGCGGGGCTGGAACGTTGGGATTATCTGCTGTTAGAAATAAAAGGAATTTCTTCCTAACCGAAATAGATGAAGATTATGTTAACAGGATGAGGGTTAGATTTTCTAAACTCGAGCCCCCAATATCTTCTGTTCAAATCATCGAACCCGTATTTTTGTCACTAGACGAATTCAAAGAATCGTTCGAAAATTAAGAAAGTGTTCTGCCCTTGCTTGTGATAGTTAGTGCGGAATTCGAAGTATTGCTAGACTTTTATCGATGAACTAACTGTGGCAGAGAAGTTCAATCTGCGCATCTTTTGGTCTTCGCTGCGTACCATCAAACCCAAAGTTTGCCATGGCGGCCTTTTGAACATTTTCCGGTGGATAGATGCTCGCGCCGGGATTCGAACCCGGGTAGACAGGATGAAAACCTGCAATGATGGGCCGGACTACACCACGCGAGCCACAGTCTCGGGGCGAGGGTTAGGTGCATAACCAAATCGGTTGCTCACTCTTCTTCATCAAACTCTGATAGGCCTTGCCACCAAAGCCATGCAGGATAGAGGAGAAGTGCTCCCAAAAGTGAGGCAATGATGAACTGCCAGCCACTAAGGAAATCAATAAACTGCTCGCCATAAACACCTATCACTAGGATCTCCAATCCGAACCGCATTGAACGGCCAACAAACCCAGCAAGAACGAATGTGATTCGGTCCATTTTACCTATCCCTGCGCACCATCCAAGAACTTTGTACGGGATAGGTGTAAAGGCGGCAATAAATATCCCAAAACCACCATATCTTTTGACTAGTGTATTGAACTTGCGAACTGCACTTTCTGAAGCGAATCTTTCAAGCAATGGTTGACCCCACTTATCACCCATCCACCAAGCAACTAGTGAGCCAAGAACACTAGCGATTGTCACTACTAAGAAAATTGAGACCAGGCGCAAAGGATCAGAAGTGCTTGCAGCCATCGGAATAACTAGTGCATCAGGTGGTATTGGCTGGATAAACGCCTCAGTGAAGGCCATCAAACCTAGGCCTGCTAGGCCTATTGAGGCAAACCAAAGAGTTGCCTGCTCCACTAGCCCTGAAAAACCACTCACGTTTTCTCGCTAACCATTCCCTGCATCAATCTTCGCCTTTGAGGTGAGACCGACACGCTCATTGAGTGATGGCTCAACCAGTGTCCATGCGTGTTTTGGACACCGCGGCCTTACTCCACTGGCCTTTGCCCCAATTATCTGGGTGTGTAGTCTTTGGACAGAGGGAGGAACTTGCAAGACTATCTTCTGACAGAGAGATGTTGTTAGAGGGGGCTGATTTGCAATGGTCTACTCCATCTAATAATTCACTTGAACAAGCTTCTAAAGTGGCAACTGAGAGTGGGGATTTAGCCGGATTGTCTCCTGTTGATTTAGAGATTTTAGCCCTCGCTTTAGAGTTAGATGCAACTCTTGTAACAGATGATTACCGTCTACAAAATTGTTGTTTAGTTGCTGGTATTGAGCATCAACCAGTATTGACTGAGGGGATTTCTGAACGTTGGTTGTGGCAGTTAGTCTGCTCTGGATGTGGTGCGATTAGCACTGAGCAGAACATATCCAAAAAGCGCGGCGAGTACGGTAATTGTGGCGATTGTGGCTCGCCTTACAATATTC
>CAUZNH010000046.1:0-6721 GCA_963581345.1 Candidatus Thalassarchaeaceae archaeon
CGCTCGCTCAAACCATCTGCTAACCGGTTGTGTTCGCGAATGAACAATACTTGAAGTGAAGTGAGACCAATATGCTCAATATTCCGTGAATCACCCACAAAAAACTGGAGATTTGGATTGTCCCCCGTAGTACTCTCTACGTATTCTGTCACACGCCCTGGAACCATGTCCCAACCATCAATATCTGTCACTTTGAGACGCCCCCCTTCTCCCATGCGAAGGTAATCTTGTAACTCTACACTAGAGGAATAAATTGAACTACCATCAAGCCAACTACTAACCTCATTCGGATATTCTCGCGGGTTCCCTTCCTCACTACCTGTATCCGAGATAAATTCAGTGCGTAAATATTTGATTCGTGAATCTTCTACTCCGCCCGGATTCATGATTTCATCATCAATCGGGATGGTAATATGCGCCTCTTCCATTCCACCTTCATGTGAAGAATCTTGATGCGAAGTGAGTTGCATATCGTTGTTAATGAATTCAGACCAAAGTACATTCATGTTTGAAAGGCCAAGTGAGTTTGGTGTTACTAAAGATTCGTTGCATACTATATTTGATATAATCCGTGGATTTTGGTAATCAGGATGAGCCATTTCGGAGATACTATCATTGAAGGATTGAGGTGTTAGTCGATTTATTTGGCTGTTTATCGTACCCCAATCACTGTTTGCAAGATTATTACCAGTACCATCGTTATTTCGAGTTTCTTGGGGTGCTATTTCATCATCAGATGTAAAAACACTTGACTCTTCTTTGGCAACTGGTGTCGCTGCTGAAGGGAGGGAAAATGAGACTGATAAAAGCAAGAATGCGACTATTTGTGCCAAGAGGCGAGTTACAGTAGTGCCCCGCACACTCTTTTGGATACCAATCGGTATAGGCATGTCTCAATCAAGTTCTTCGAACCCTACTTTCCGTTAGAACTTTGTTCTAAAGGATTGAATTAATTTTATTCAAAATATATGATTAAAATTAAGGGTATATTTCATACGCAAAACCAATGTGGTTGACATTGACCGAGTAGGGGCTTACAGGTGACTTCTATGACAATAAATAAGGTTAGACGGTCTAAAAGAATTGCAATAATTTTATCTCTCCTGACCATTACAACTCTTATCTCAGCAATACCTTCTCCAGCACTTGCACATTCCCAAGGGGTAGAAGGTGGGCCAATGGTGACCTTCACGGATGTTTCCGATGCAAGTGGCATTAGTATTGTTGACACCGGCCCTCTAACAAATTGGGCCAGTTATGGGCCGGGGATTTCGGTTGACGATTGCGACCAAGATGGTGACATGGATATCATGGTTACAGCACGATTCGACCATCTATCATACGAGAATTTTGATTTTGAATCAGGTACTATTCAATTCATGTTGAACAATGGAGATGGCACCTTCACTGATTGGACCGAGGAATCGGGATTGAATTTACAAAATACAACTGTAATTGGATCATCTTGGGCAGATTATGATAACGATGGTGACAAAGATGTTTATCTCAGCGCCTTTGGCGAATCTAATGTTGATGACTTAGATTCTGGAGATAGAAATATCCTTTTCAAAAATAATGGAAATTGCCAGTTCACTGATGTCACGGCAAACACGGGAGCAGGTCAAGGTGCTCAAGCCAATGCCGTTGTCGTCAACGGGGTCATCACCGAAGTCGTCATACAAAACAGCGGCTCTGGGTATGCAACATCTGGAGGACTTACTCCAGGGATTTATTTCCGTGATAGCAACGGAAACGGTGCAACAGCTGAAGTTATTGTTGCCGCTGATGGCGAGATTTCATCTGTCAGCATTACTAATGGAGGTGAAGGTTACGACGCCGCAAATCCTCCTACAGTTATCTTTGTCAGCGGAGTTGCGAATTATGGCCATAGCACAACTGCGATTTGGGCCGACTACGACCATGATGGTGATGTTGATCTCTACTCAATGAATCTCGGAATTGTTGATGAAGAGTTATACTGGGCACGTACAGAAACTAACTTTCTCTATCGTAATGATGGAGATGTTGATGGAGACGGAGAAATAGAATTCAGTGATGTCACGAAAATCGCTGGTGTTAGTGGCCAGAGCGAAGTCTCAGATTCGCCAAATCAATTCTTCCTTTCAGGGCTGTACAGAATGGACCAAGCCAGCCCTTCAAATCCATCAACAATGGCACAAATCGCCACCGCAGATTATCGGGGAACGGGATTATCTTTTGCTGGAGTCTGGTTTGATTACGATGAAGATGGCTGGGAAGACCTCTACGTTGCATCTGACTTCGGAATGTCGCCAATCTATCACAACAATCACGACGGGACTTTTACAGTGATGACAAAAGAACTGGGCATGGACATGCCAGGGACCGGCATGGGAGCACACGCGGGTGATTGGGATGGAGATGGTGACCTTGACCTGTGCCACTCAAACTTTGGACCAAACTACCTTTGGGAGAACGAGGCTGGAGAATCATTCAGTGAGAGAAGCCGTGACCTAGGTTTCCGTGATGAAGGGTCAGCTGGCTCTTTCGTTGCTGTTAATTGGGCTTGTCAATTCTTTGACTACGACCTTGATGGCGATTTAGACATCTTCTTTGGTGTTGGAAGAATCAACCGTTTTACTGCCTACAACAATAACACATTATATCGTAATGAAGGTGATACTGATGGCGATGGGTTTGTCAATTTTGTAGATATTAGCGGTGAAATCGGCTTACGTACTGGAACCAATGGTCACAAAACGATGGGTGTATCAATCTTTGATTACGACAATGATGGTGACTTAGATATCATGCTCGGCCACTCGGACCGAGCACCTCAATTATTCTCCAATAATGCTGTTGAAGAAACTAGTCGCCATTGGCTAAAAGTTCAACTTGAAGGGCGGCAAACAGATGTTAGTACATCGCAAGGCTTTGGGCAGCGCGGTTATTCTAACAGTTATGGAACTGGATGCTTGGTCATCGTGACCCTCGAAGATGGTCACCAATTACGTCAGCATGTGTATGCTGGAAGCGGATTCTTAGGTAGCAACGAGCCAACAGTTCACTTCGGTTTGGATTCTGATGATTCAGTAAAATCAGTGGAAGTTGTTTGGTCAACGGGAATTACTCAAGTTGAAAGAAATGTTGAAGCAGACCAGACTTTAGTGATGCAAGAACCGACAAGTTTGTTCTACGCAATCTTCGGGATTGGCTTACACCAAAACATCAATTTAGCGATTTATTTGCTGTTTACCATTATTTTAATCGGTTGTGCGTTCAAAATATACAGTAACACAAATGATTCAACAACTCACGATGAAAATACAGAAGAAGAGTAATAATAGGCGAATTGAAACAAACCGTTGGGGAGAGCATGGCTAGCAAGAAATCAACATCAAGTGGGGACGATGGAGGTCCCAAAATTGATGATGAGAAATTGGAGAAAAAACTCCGAGCATCTGCCCGTACTGTGGTCAGAACTTGTATGCAAATGCGCTCATACGAAAACACACTAATTATCACCGATCCACACACTGCCCAAATAGGTCAAGCGATTTACGAGCAAGCCTCACTCATCTCTGAAAGGGTCCTTCTGCTAATGATGTCATCTAGCCATCAACATGGCGATGAACCACCAGGTGCAGTCTCAGAATTAATGCGCAAACAACAAGTTGTGATCGCTCCAACAAAATTTTCGTTAACGCACACGCGGGCAACACGATACGCTCGTAATGACGGTGCTAGAATCGCTACCTTACCAGGAATTACCCTAGATATCTTCACTGAAGGAGGAATGACAGCAGATTTTGACCGCCTCCGAGAAGAAATCACAAGGGTAGGAAGCAACCTCAAACGTCGCCGACAAATCAAGATAACCAGCGAGGCTGGAACCGATGTTGAATTTGAAGTTGAACATCGGCGTTGGAAACTAGAAGACCATGGAATATGCAATCGACCTAGCCACGTAACTAACCTTCCAGCAGGGAAAATTTTCACAAGACCAAAAAAAGACACCATGAATGGTAAATTAGTCATTGATGGGTCATGGGATTCAACACTACTTGAGGAACCTCTAACCTTTACCATCAAAGATGGGCTTGTCACCTCGGTAAAAGGTGGAAGCATGGCTGACCTCATTGAAGAGACCTACCAAAGAGCATCTGAAAGACTGAAACCGAAGGAAAAAGATCTAGTATGGACTGTTGCAGAATTTGGTTTTGGAATGAATCCAAAGGCGCGACTAGTAGGCAATGTATTGGAGGATGAGAAGGTCAAAGGGACTTGTTACCTAGGGTTCGGAGATAATACTGCTCTAGGTGGTTCAGCAAACGTTGGGATTCACAATACAGGAGTTATGCTAGAACCTACAATCCACCTTGATGAAATGGTTCTTCTACAAGCTGGTGAAGTCCTTGACTGAATAATTATTCACAAGTTATCATTACAGACAGGACAATACTGCCAACTTTGTTCTACACCAATACCACAGCGAGAGCAATTCTTTCCCGACTGAATGTTGTGGTGTATTGGTTCTGCTGGAACGCGTGGAGCGTGCGGGCCACCGCTTACCAAATCCGAAACCGAATCTGCAGCAGATTTCTGAGGAGTTGTTGGAGGCGCCGATGACCATCCAGTATCCGGCATCTGTGGTGGTTCTTGGGGCCATCCTGTTGCAGGTTTTGGTGGCCCACTGGGAGCAATTGGTGCGCGCTTTGGAGTGACTGTTTGGGGTGATTCTTCAACAACCGGCTCTATCTCAACAGGTAATGTTGATGCGGGAGGGGGAGCAATTTGTGACTCTATTACAGGCTGGGATTGTTCCACTACTGTAGGCGAGGGAGGGGTGACTGGTTGGGGTGATTCCACTGGTGCAACTGGTGCATCAATTTCTGCTGCAGCAGAGAACTGTGATGCAAATGCGTCAGTAGTTGCGACTTGCTGGTCGACGGTTGGTCGGTTTGGATTATGTTCAACCGCTGGCTCAGGTGCAATGACCGCTGGCTCAACAAACGGTAGCCCAGTTGGCTCTAGAGATTCTACATCAACTGGTTGAGGAGATGTTGGAGCGGGAGCCAGTTGTGGTGCAGGGGCTGGAGCAAGTTGCGGTGCCGGTGCCGGTGCAGGTGCTGGTGCAAGTACTGGAGCAAGTACTGGAGCAGGTTGCAGTGCTGGAGCCGGTGCAGGTGCAGGTGCTGGAGCAAGTACTGGAGCAGGTTGCAGTGCAGGGGCAGGAGCAGGTTGCGGTGCCGGAGCCGGTGCAGGTGCCGGTGCCGGTTGACTTGCATGAGTTGGTGCTCCAAGACATGAAATAGGCGTCACAGAACCAGACTTCGCCTGCTCAACAGCATTCTTCAATTCTTGAGATAATTGTAATAATATTACTTTATTCGCAGCCGATGCCGCGACCAATCTAGTATATTGTGAGACATAATGAGCGAGTAGTGGTAACCCACCGATTAAATGCCCCAGTCCAAACATTTTGAGAAGGAAAAAGATATCTGTAAGTTGTTCAAGAGAACTCATCTCGTGCTCAGGGAGGCCTGGGTGAACCCCTACTATCCCCTCTGAATCCTCACCCCCTAGGTACACCCTAAGTGGGTCACTGAGAGCCACTAACCCAAATGGTCCGGTCAGAATATAATAGATTTCACCTCCCTCACAACCAAGTCTATGAGCGGCTTCTTCAAAGCCAAATTCTGGTTGCATTACCAAGTCAATAGCGATTGAGAAAAACTCGCCCATTCCGTTTATTGGGTCAATCTCGTTGAGGTGCAGGATAATGTCAGCAGAATCAGTAACACCGAAGTATGCTGCTGCCTCATCCACAGCAATTCCTTGAGGTAATGATGCACCTTCAACCTCATTTTCGCTTGGGTTCATTCGTCATTCTCTCCTGATTGAGCCGTGAAGGTCATGCGGTGCTACGCACCGCTCCCACCTACCATCCACCATGAAGGCTCCGCCGAAATAAATCTAATCAAGGCAATTGAAATGCACTGTAATCGTGCCATCCTAGGTCAAACTTAATGCTTTTTCAAAGGAAACAGTAGTTAAGAATATGCAAATTAAATACACTATTTGCTCAATTCAAACCGGCTTCAGTGACAATATATCGTGATTGTTTAGCATCCCAACCACTGGTTTGTAATTGGCGAAGGATATTTCTCTCAGGTTCTCCTGAAGAAATTGATTCACGAACTTCGCCAAGTGATTTTTCGTAATTTGCAGAATCTCTAGGAGTGAAAATATCCTCCCATTTACTTGGTGCTTTGGGTAGTTTCTTTTTCCCACTTCCTCGTACTGATTTTTCCCCGCCCTGAGTCTTCCGAGTTGATTTTGTCTTGATATTCTCAGGCTTTGGTGCACCAGCAACTTTGCGAACTTTACGAGATGGTGCATTTGCAGGGGCAGAATCATCTGATACTACCGTCCTTCTAGTCTTCTTGGCTCTTGGAGCTGCACTAGGCGGACTACCTCCGGCGCGGCTTGGTGGACCGCTTGCTCCACCAGTGCGACTTGGGCCGCCTCCTCCAGGTCTTCGTGAAGGAACTCCACCACCTGCACGACTGGGAGGGCCTGCTCTCCCTGTAGGGCCAGTCCCTCGAGGTTGATCATCGCCTATTCCAGAAAATTTCTGCCTCGCAGCAGGTGCTTTCCATCCACCAGCAGATGGTGATGAGAATATACCATCATCTTCCTCTTCAAATTCATCATAAACATCATCGTCATCTTCATCCCA
>CAUZNH010000047.1:0-6703 GCA_963581345.1 Candidatus Thalassarchaeaceae archaeon
ACAAATACTTCTTCTGCCTACATGCAAATGAAACATTATCCCGTCTTGAACAAACTCCGAAACTAGTCATTGCTGCCCTAAACGGCCACGCTATTGGTGGCGGGCTTGAAATCGCAATGGCGGCGGACATCCGCATCGGCTTGAAGGATAACGGCAGTGTTGGCTTACCAGAAGTCAGCCTTGGCGTGCTCGCTGGAACCGGCGGCACCGCACGCTTGTCACGCCTAGTCGGCAAGGCCAAAGCAATGGAAATCATGGTGACTGGTCGTAAGTTCTCATTTGAAGAAGCTCAAGAAATGGATCTCGTTCATGATGTATATGACAGCTCAAGCAGTGAAGAATTCCGTTCCGATGTGATGGATTATGCTGGCCAATTCACACTGCCATATGCTGCAGCCAAGGCAATTGGCAATATCAAGCGCAGTGTACAAAGCGGTATGGAGATTCCACTTGAGTACCACTTAGCACTAGAGCGAGAATTGCAGTCCGACCTGTTTCAGAGTAATGATGCAAAGACCGGAATCGCTGCCTATGTAGAGAAGAAGACTCCTCGATTCGAGGGCGCTTAAACAAGTCATCACAAAGGGAGGAATCAAAGTGGGAGAAACTGAAGTATTAGAAAAATACAAGCCCAACTTTGAGGAATGGATTACCCAATTCAATGAATGGCAGAGTAGAATTGGTTTTGATTCGGCTTGGCTTGGCGACTATCGCTTTGAAATCAAATTTGATTGGGATAGCGCTGGAGATACTATTGAATTCGGTGATTTTGAAGGAATGCCAAAGTGGGATAGACGAATGCAAATCCCTCAGCAAAGCGTACGAGACGCAATTATCAGCATGATTAGCGTTCAAGGTGACACAGAGTTTGGAAGTGTTGAGCAACAATGGCATCTGCTTGATAGTGCACCAACCGAGTACGACAAAAAATCGGCCATGCGTATCATGTGTGAGGAACAACGCCACGGCTGGCAGATGGCTTACGTACTTTGCAACTATTTCGGAGACCAGGGAATCCGTGAAGCACAAAAATTGCTGGAGCGAAACTCTGCAGCAAATCCAATCCGCGGTGAAACAGATCGTCCTCGTCTATTGGGTTCTTTCAACGAACCAATTGACAACTGGCTTGATTTCTTTTGCTTCACTCACTTCATTGACCGAGATGGAAAGTTCCAACTAAAAATGCTGAGTACCTCTTCATTCAAACCTCTTGCAGCAAGCATGGGTCCAATGCTAAAGGAAGAATCGTTTCACCTTGGCACCGGTGCAAACGGCTTGCGGAGAATCGTCAAGCAGGGTGTAATTCCTGTAGCACTGTTACAGAAATACATGAACAAATGGGTTTCAACAGGATTAGACTTGTTTGGGGTTGATGAATCAACCTCAGCACAATGGGCTTATGTTTACGGAATCAAGGGCAGATATGATGAGCGAGAGGCGGGCATTCCTGCCGACCGTGAACACCTAAATGAAGAGAGCCGAATGCACTACTTTGATGAACTCGCCAAGGAGATGGAGCGAATTAACAAAGGTCGCCACGAAGGCCAACCTGAATTATTCATTCCATCCGATAACTTCAACCGCAGTGTTGGTAAGTTTGTTGATATCAAAACAGATGTTCACGGTGAACCATTTGAAGGAGACGAGGAGGCATGGACACAATACCTGCATGAGAATCTGCCTAATGATGAGGATGTGGCTGAACTCAATGGATACTTCAAGGAAGAATGGATCCAGTACCGCGAGTGGAAGGACTGAGGTGATGATACCATGCAGGCATTCGCCCTGCTAAATGTGAACCGAGAACGTTTGAAACCGTTCTTTGCACGAGTGCCAGAATTATTTGAGGCACACCATCATCATTCAACCCAGAATGATGCTGGATATGAGGAATTATTGTATCGTGTGTACAGACCTTACACCGGGCATATGTTGGATATGATTGACAAGTGGATGGGCACTGAACCGCGGGTCTGGGAAGTAGATGTAGAACGAGAGATTATGCTCATGCTGTACGCAATTCGTTACCCGGACACACTACTTCTTGAGAGCCTGTCTGATGAAGCCAGTGCTGATATGACTAGAATTTCAGGATACTTACACTTCTTGCACCACACCTACACGATATGGGATGAGGATACGCGCAAAGGCCTAGAAAAGTTAGGCTTTGGGATTCCAACAACTGACAAAGTTGATGCGTTCACTTATGGCGCTTATATTTCTAGTATTGAACTAGTAAAGGAGTTGGCTCCGTTTACTTGTTTCTTGGAACACGATGTGCCGCGGCAGAGATTGTTTCAAGCGGCTTTGGCCGCTTATGGACGCGAAGCTTGATTTCAGAGGCATCAGCAATTGTAATGGCGTCGGGGTGGCTCGGCAATGACATGGAGATTCGCTCTGTTGCCGTAATTGGTGCCGGAACAATGGGTGCTGGAATCGCTCAGGTGTGTGCACAAGCCGGTTGGCAAACCCGCCTTTTCGATGCCTTTCCTGAAGGATTAGATGCAGGAATGGCTAGAATTGATTCCTTTTGGGATAAAGGAATTGCTCGTGGAAAAACCACATCTGAACAGAAGACTGAATGGCAAGCGAACTTGACTGCTGTTAACGACATGGCAGAAGCAGTCTCTGATGTTGACCTAGTGATTGAGGCGGTACCCGAAATCATGGAGTTAAAACAACAGATCTTTGCTGACTTGGGTCGTTTTTCCCCAGCTCATGCGATATTGGGGACTAATACATCTGGACTATCAATTGGTGATATTGCCAAGGCCTCTGGACGCCCTGAACAAGTGATAGGTATGCACTTCTTCAATCCAGTTCCTATCATGAAATTACTCGAACTTGTCCGCCATGATTCAATTTCAGATGAAACAATAGCAACCGCCCGCGCAGTTGGTGATGCAATCGGTAAAACCACCATCTTAGTCAACGATGTTCCTGGGTTCGCCACCAGCAGACTTGGAGTCGTGTTGGGTAATGAGGCTATTCGCATGCTAGCTGATGGAGTCGCCTCGGCCTCAGACATTGATACAGCAATGAGACTAGGGTACAAGCATCCAATGGGTCCATTGGAATTAACTGACCTTGTCGGTTTGGATGTCCGATGTGACATTCTCAACAACTTAGCAGAATCATTTGGTGATGAGTCGTATCGCCCACACCCATTACTAGTGAAACTTGTAGAATCCGGTGACCTAGGAAAGAAGAGCGGGAAGGGATTCTACGACTGGACGAGCGGCGAGAAAGTTGAACGAGATGGCGCATGAAAAATGCTCTATCTTTGGTCATTAGGTCCAAGAACAGAATATTCACTGAAAATCCGGCTCTCGCTTTTCAAGAAATGCGTCAACCCCTTCTGAGAAATCTTCGGTTTGGCTTGCCCCAACGATTCCTTCCTGCTCACGATGAAGTTGAGTTTCAAAATCATTGTAGGACTGGCTGTCTAGTAATTGCTTAGTTCCCTTTCGGCTAGATTTAGCCCACTTGCCCCAAGAGATTGCCACTTTCAGAGAACGCAAAATCAAATCATCTGGTTCAACCAACTCATCAATTACACCAAGTTCCAATGCCTCTTCACCGGTCCATGTTTCATTATTGAAAAAGAACTTCTTAGCCCTCTGTTGACCAACGAGCCGAGGTAGTAACCACGTAGTACCACCATCAGGGCTCAATCCAAGTGAAAAGAAAGCAGCAGCGATTTTAGTTTGTTGAATTGCTATGCGGTAATCAGCTGCTAATGCAAGACCCAACCCGCCACCTGCAGCGGCACCATTCATCGCCGCTATATAGACGGTATCTGATTGTCGGATTCTAACCAATAAAGGATGCAAAATATCCGTTAACCCCTGTACTAAGTCAGATATTGTACCATCATCATAACATTCTCTAAATTCATTGATATCGGCCCCAGCACAGAAAAACTTACCAGTACCTGTCAGTACGAATGCACAAATTTCGTCATCATCAATTAGTGAATTGATAGTTTGTGAAATTGTTGTCATTGCCTCAATGCTGAAAGCATTTTGAGCAGATTCGGCAGTTAGAGTGACTAATGCAACCCCGCCGTCTAACCTCTCAACACTGAGTGCCACGAGTGGCCGTTGAGGTCACCCTTCTTCAAATGCATGAAACCATAAGAGATTGCACTATGGCGCACCACATGATGAACAGAGAGGAACTCTACATCAATGGCGAATGGGTTGCTGCAAGCGGCGAGGGTGAAATTGAAGTTGTTAACCCAGCAACTGAAGAAGTCATTGGTTCAGTACCAATTGGTTCCCAAGCAGATGTCGATGCAGCAGTAAATGCCGCTTCTGCAGCATTTCATTCGTGGTCACAAAGTCCCATTGAAGAGAGGGTTGGATATCTTAACGCACTTTCAGCAGCCTTCAAAGACAGAGGTGAAGAACTCGCCCAACTTATCACAGCAGAAGTTGGCACACCAATTGGTTACAGCAGAATGGCGATGGTTGGAACCCCACGAGTGGTGGCCCGCTCGTACGCCAAGATGTTGGAGAACTTTGAGTGGGAAGAAGAGGTTCGTAACTCTCTAATCGTCAAAGAGCCCGTTGGAGTATGTGCATTTATTACCCCATGGAATTTCCCACTTCACCAGATAATTGGTAAGGTTGCTCCAGCAATTGCTGCCGGTTGTACAATGGTGCTAAAACCATCCAAAGAGGCCCCTCTAAACGCCTTCATGTTGGCTGATATAATTGACGATATTGGCTTGCCTGCTGGTGTTTTCAATCTCGTAAGCGGTCACGGATCTGAAGTCGGTGAACATCTTTCAAGTCATCCGGAAGTCGATATGGTATCATTCACCGGTTCAACTTCTGCAGGAGTCAGGGTAAGTCGGGCTGCAGCACCATCTGTAAAACGGGTTACACTCGAACTTGGTGGTAAAAGCGCAAATGTCATTTTAGATGATGCTAACATCGTTAAAGCAGCAAAATCAGCGGTTAGTGCCTGTTTTGATAACTCTGGACAAACTTGCTCTTCTCTAAGCCGACTCATTATTCCTGAAAATAAAAAGGATGAAATTATTGAAATCATCACTAGCCGAGTCGCTGGTTACACTGCTGGAGATCCTCTGGATGAAAGCACCCGTTGTGGCCCAATGGCCTCAGCAAGACAACAAGCAAGTGTTAGCGATTTCATCACTAGCGGAATTTCAGAAGGGGCAACTTTACTCTCAGGTGGCGAGGGAATGCCTGATGGGATTGAGGTTGGGTTTTTCGTCAAGCCTACTGTCTTTGGTGATGTGACTCCTGACATGAAAATTTGGAATGAAGAGGTATTTGGCCCACTTCTTACAATCACGACTTACAAAACGGAAGAAGAGGCTTTGGCTCTAGCAAATGATTCAGAATATGGACTTTCAGGAGGGGTTTGGTCTGAAAATGAGGATAAGGCGCTTTCTTTTGCAAAAAAAATGCGGACTGGACAAGTCAATATTAATGGCGGATATTTCAATATTTCAGCACCATTTGGTGGTTACAAGATGTCAGGAAACGGAAGAGAACTAGGCATTCATGGCTTGCAAGAATTCCTAGAATTGAAGGCGATTCAACGCTGAAGTCAAAGCGTCTATACGATAAAGAGTCTGTTAGTAATACAAGGGATGAACAGGATGACTGGTGGTGTAAGCAACCGTGCCCCTCGCTTACTGTTGATTTCGGGGGTATCTGGAGTTGGTAAATCAACGCTCGCCACCAAAGTTGCATCTGTTCTAAATTTTGATAGAATTGCTGGCAGTGATACTGTTAGAGAGGTCCTTCGAACTGCCACAACACCTTCTGCAAATCCTGCTTTATTCCGATCTACTTTCTCAAATGGTGCAACAGGTGATTCTGCTACTGACTGGTTAGATGCTTGTTCAGCAGTTGAAACGGGGCTTGAAGCAGTAATATCACGGGCTCGGCGAGAAGGCATTGATTTGATTGTAGAAGGTGCTCACATCATACCATCAAATCGTATCCTAGCAGATTGGAAAGACCAGGGTGGCGTTGCAATCGGGTTGACTCTGACAATTGATAATGCTAGTATCCACCAAGAAAGAATCGAGTCTAGGGAGGTAAATTCTCATCGCGGAGCATCTCGTTACCTTGCCTCTTTTGAACGCATACGCCAAATCCAATCAGCACTAATTACAAGAGCAAAGGGTGCTAGTTGGAAAGTGATTGACACACACCTTCAAGACGATTTGGTTGAGAAACTAAGGCAACAATTTGATGAAGAATGGTACAAACTACGGTGATCACATGGGTGAGACTCGGGCCCAGCCTAAATCGTGGCTCTGGCACCTAATCGGTTTCGTTCTGCTCTGGGTGGTTGCTTAGCGTGCATCGCAAGAACTTCGGCCGCAACCGGGTGCTTCAGCCTTCTGCGGCATATACTCCTGCAGACGAGCAGGAAGTTCTAGAGATTCTTGACCGGCACCGCGGCCAGAGCATCCGCGCTGTCGGTAGATTGCATAGTTGGAGCGAGGCAGTCCTCGGCGACGGTGTGCAGTTGGACTTGCGACGGTTAAACGACGTCCTGCTTGAGCCTGATGGCGACCAGTTCGTTGCCACGGTGGGGGCCGGTTGCCAGATCAAGCGCCTTCTCAAAGAACTGAATCGCGGCGGCGCCACCCTTCATTCGCTGGGTCTAATCACAGTACAAACCATTGCCGGGGCAATATCCACCGGCACTCACG
>CAUZNH010000048.1:0-6701 GCA_963581345.1 Candidatus Thalassarchaeaceae archaeon
ACATCTCTGGTGGCGAGAGGGTTCCAGACATCAGTAAGGCTCCAGCCGCCTGTTCAAATACAGGTCCAGCCACAATTCCTGGGTCAAGTAAATGGGTGGTTAGTCGTGGTGCGTCCCCCTTACCATGAGAGAAGATGAACGCCAATGCGTTGTTCTCGCCTAATCTATCAATGAGGTTGAATAATTCTGAAAGGCGCTCGCTGGCGGTTTCTTTACCTTCATCTAGGTCAGGATCTAGTTCAACTTCTATTGTAGCCAGCGTCTCTGAGATTTGATTTAGGCTGAGATTGTTGCCACTTATATCACTGGCTAATGCTGATGATAATAGATTTAGCAGGTCTTGACTATCAATTCGAGTCTCTTCAGATTTTTCTTTGTAGAGTGATTGGGTTTGGGTTCTGAAAAAGCCTGATAAATCTGCACGAATCCTTTCAATAGCTGCTTTGACGGCTCGTAAATTTGCATAGGTTTCAGGCCGTACATCAAACAAACCTTTACTTTCTTTCTCTTCAAGAGTTTCAATATGTTCTTCCATTTCAAGGCGAGCTGATAAAACCAATTCATCGTTTATTGTTCTCTGCATTCCTTTGGTGATACGGTCTGGAAGGTTGTGTGCTTCATCAACTATGATGATGACTTCACCCAATTTTATTCCCATCGCATCTAGTGATGCCGCCCGAACTCGTTCATGGAATAAGTGATTGTAGTCACAAACAATAATGTCTGCACCGATAGCGCTTTCACGTGCAACTTTCCACGGACATGTTGATTTGCTTTGACCATCTTCAGTGAAACTTTTTGAAACTTGAATTAGTTCATTCACATGCAGTGGTTCTTGTAGGACTTTCAACTTTAATCCCTCAACTTCCTGAAGATATGGCCGGCAATGACGGTTCTTTCTTTTGTCAGCACAGAGGCGAGAAAATATTGAAGAAAATTCTTTGCGAATGTCATCAATACACATTGATTGTTGGCCTACAAGATCTACTAATTTCACTTTACTTTGCCCCTCTTTGAGGCGTTTGTTGATGCGGCGTACCGTTTCAACAACAATGCGGTGTTGCGCCTGACGTCCAGTAAGAAAGAAGATAGTTCGTTTTTCGTTTGATGTAAATGAAGCGTCAAGTGCAGCAGAAAGAGCCGCAGCAGTTTTACCAATTCCAGTAGGGGCGCAGGCAAGGTGACTGCCCCTGTTGACTAGGACATCATACGCTTCAGTAATCATTTCTGCTTGGCCTGGTCGTAATTCTTCATGTGCGAGATAACCGGGTATTCTAGGTTCATCTGCCACCATGAGTTTGACCGGCGATTCGGACGCTCAATAAGGTTGGGTATTTTCCCTGCTTGATGGTATGAAAGAGAGCCTATCGG
The DNA here is from genome assembly GCA_963581345.1 of Candidatus Thalassarchaeaceae archaeon. GTDB lineage: Archaea > Thermoplasmatota > Poseidoniia > Poseidoniales > Thalassarchaeaceae > MGIIb-Q1. The sequence continues at coordinate 1,372 of CAUZNH010000048.1, forward strand.
CCTGGCTCTATTCGGGGGGCCCCGCTAGGGGCCGGGGTATAACGAATCAAAGTTCGTCGTGAGGGGGTGTTCCCGCATATGCGGGAACGGGGGTATTGTTTGAATTTGCTACTGTAATGACTGAGTGACGGGCACGTAGACGTAGATTGAAAATCCCAAGTGTTGGGGCGGGGGGGTTTTTACACCCCCCCTGGTTCTTCTTGGTGTGCATCCCATTGCTCACTTTCTCTCACCCTTTTACTCAGTATGGTCCTCATGAGAACCTCGAAGTTCAATGTCCTTCAGAACACTTAGAGCATCTGTAACTCTAGTGTCCATTTTTTCTGTTTGTTGCTCCAGAAGTAGTCCAATTCCAAGCGCCATTGCAGAACTTGCATCAATTTCAAGCATCTGTTCTAGAATTTTCAATTGTTGTGATACGCCTTCACTGATTCTGACAGTCTGTCGGCGGCCAACATTCCCAGCTGCTGTCTCATCTAACAACTTGTGAAGTCCACGGCGTAAGACGTCGCTACGGTTGCGCATGCCGTCAAATCCAACACGGCGCTCAATTTCGAAGATTTCCTCTTCGGTGAGGCGTACTGAAACCATCTGACTTGGACTGACCATCTGTACCACTATGACCTTTCCACACATGGTCGGGTATTTAATCTGTCTTACGATGTTAATACATTGTAATACAGTTATGGGCAAAGTGTAATGCAACGTAGTACAACGATTTTGTTGATAAAAAAGGCAAATAACCTAGAAATGCCGATTTTTGTAATACACACAAACTGAAACATTTTTTCAACCGACAATGTTTGGTCATTTCTCTAATTCAGCTCGTAATCTTTTCACAGCATTAGCCAAGATCACATGTTTTGTCTTTGCCTCAGTTTCTAGTTCTCTTATCAGTTCAAGTGGTGAGACCTTTAATTCCCACAAATGTCGAGGTCTGCCCTTTCCGCTCACGGCACCTTGGGTTGACAATACCCAGCCTCGAAAACGACACTGTTTCAATCCACTAGAAACCTGGCTAACTGACATCCCACAGTCTTCTGATAATTGTTTGATTGTAAGATGATTATTGTGTGATAATGATGAAACAACTTTGGCTACACTTTGAGGGTGACCGGCTGCAGAAAGAACTTCGGGGGGGATGTTACCCTTCACTTCACTCGGCCCCCCATATGTGCGGAAAGGGGGGTGCTGATATATGATTTCAGATGAAATGCTGGTTTGATGGCCCTCTGGCTACTGTAATGAGTCTAAGGTCACCGTCAAATAGCGGAGGCGATTGGCGTTGTTCATGACGCACACTGCGAGTCGTGGATTGATGGTCTATCTTAGAACCTTGAGAGTGGCGATGGAAGATAAAATTGTCACAGATGATGAAATGACAATTCTCAATATTTTAACTAATTGTTTGGGTATGGATGATGAAACTGCAAAGTTTGCTAGGGATATTCTAAATCAGGTTGAGAAATCACCCATTACATCAACTCAGGAAGATGAATGGTCAAATCGTCACATAGGTGATGCTACTTGTTACCAATCTGCTTTGATAGCTGCTCTTGATGATGAGGTGATTAGTGATGATGAGATGGCAATGCTTGATTGCTTACGGCGGGCTATGGGCCTCCAACCAAATGAACACGCACTAGTTGAGGAATCAGTTAGAGAGATGATAGAAAACCAAGATGATGAACGGTTGATGGCTAGGCTTGAATCTTATATGACATCATATCCAGGCGTTTGAAGTGCAATAAATACCGGCGAAAGGTTCTATTCTTACCACCTCGCGTGCGTACGAGGGATAACCATGAGTGACGGACCAAATGCTCGGCGGGAATTGATTACGAAATCAGCAATTTTAGTCGCAATATTCATATTTTCAATCATGTCAACCATGATTCAGAATGCAGAATTAGCCGATGAATCTGTCATAAATTTCACTTCGCCTCAGGAAACATTACTTTGGGGCGAATCTGTAGCAGGTAGTTCGAGTACTGACTCTGTAGAATCAATAGAAATGGATGCATTTGGAAATACCTATGTATGTGGTTATTTTTACAACAATGCTAGATTCGGAAATATCAACTTGAACGCGGCTGGTGGTACTGATGGCTTTGTTGGTAAAATCGGCCCATCTGGAACCTGGTTGTGGGTTGAAAAGATGGGTGGAACCAGTTCAGACTATTGTTATGATATAGATGTTGATGATGGTGGTAATATTTCCATTACTGGTGCATTTTACAATACAGCAACCTTTGGTTCAAATTCTGCCAATCAATATCAGTTATCTAGCACAGGGAACTCCGATATTTTTGTTGCTAAGTTAGACACTAATGGTACATGGCAATGGGTGATTAAAGGCGGAGGTAGTAGTAATGATTATGGCCACGGAGTTGCTATTGACAATAATGGGAATGTTTACGCTACTGGTTATTTCTATACATCCGGGACAATTTATTTTGGTTCAACAACAATACCTGGTTACACACACGATGATGCATATGTGGCTAAGATAAATTCAGCGGGAACGGTTGAATGGGCACATAGGATGTATGGCAGTTATTACCAAAGAGGCAGAGGTATTGATGTCAATGATAATGGTGAAATTGCTGTAGTCGGGGAATTCAGTTATACGCTGACTCCTGAAGGTACTGGTGGTAGTTGTGGTCAATTGTCGCCGGGTTATCAATCATCAAGTTACTATCGTGTTTTCGTTGCTAAATATACTTCTAGCGGTAATTGCGTATGGGCAAATTGGGCTGGTTATGAAAGTTCATACCAAGCCTACGGAGAAGACGTCGTGATAGATAACTCGGGTGAAATTTCACTAACTGGTAGATTTAGTTACAGAATGCAATTTAGTGGGACATGGATTTATGCATATCAACAAAGTTCCAATTGGGACTGTTTCGTTGCTCAATATAGTACTTCAGGAACCGCGTTATGGGCGCAAAATGTAGGTGGTAGTAGCACAGACTATTGCTGGGCTATTGATTTAGATGAGTCATCTGGTAATCTTACAATTGTGGGGGAATATCATTCTTCAACCGCGTGGTTTGGTAATACCTACATCACTAGCGCAGGTTCCTCTGATGCTTTCTATGCCACTCTTGTGAATCAAGGAGGGACTTGGTCTTGGGACACAATCCATCATTTTGGTGGTACTAGTTCTGATTATGGTAGGGCTGTAGCAGTTCGCAACGGTACGGTTGCTTATGGCGGATATTTCCATAGTAGCGCTTATGATGATGCCAACTCACTTACATTGAGTAGCATCGGTGGTGCTGATGGTTGGATAATGGTTTATGGAATCGACTCTGATGGAGATGGAATTGGAGATGGGACTGACGTATTCCCCAATGATAGTAGTCAATGGTCTGATCGTGATGGTGATGGCTTTGGAGATAATCTAACCGGATTCCAAGGCGATGACTGTCCAGATATATTTGGCAACTCGTCAGGCGGCGCAGGCTACTTTGGCTGTATAGATAGAGATGGGGATGGCTGGCCAGACACAATGGACCACTTACCTGATGACCCAAGTCAATGGGTTGACACGGATGGAGATGGATTTGGTAATAATCCGAATGGCACAACTCCAGACGGATGCCCAATGATGTGGGGTAATTCTTGGAGAGATCAATATGGTTGTCTCGACTTGGACGGCGATGGCCAATCAGTGATGAACGACCGATTCCCAAGTCAGCCAACTCAATGGAATGACTCAGACGGTGACAGTATGGGTGATAACTGGGCTGACGGCTCATGGAATTCAACCCGCAAAACACACTGGCCAGGTATGTGGGTAGCAGGTGCATTTTCTCCTGACCCATCACCATTAGACTGGGATAATGATGGTTTTGAGGATGAAGGCATAGACGTTAGTATTCCACCATGGGATGATTGCGAGTATGAGTTCGGTGATTCTTGGCAGAATCTAATTGGCTGCCCTGATTCTGACGGTGATGGTTGGGCAGATATTGAAGATGCTGTTCCTGATAATCCAAGCCAACATGATGATAGTGATGGTGATGGATTTGGTGACAATTCCAACGGTTCAGAAGTTGATGCATGCCCTGACAGATATGGGAACAGCACGATAGATCGTTTTGGCTGTCCCGATAATGATGGCGATGGACTTTCCAATGACAATGATGATTGCCCAACTGTAGCTGGTTTACCATCTAATGGTTGCCCTGACAGAGACGGTGATGGTTATGTTGATGAGGCTGAAGAAAGTAACGAGCCAGTTGATGATTGTCCAGACACGTTCGGCACTTCTTTTGAGGACCAGTATGGTTGTATTGATTCCGATGGAGATGGGTATTCAGATGAAGGCGACCCGTTCCCTGAAGATGAAACTCAATGGGAGGATAGTGATGATGATGGATACGGTGATAATCAAGCAGGTGAAAATCCAGATGATTGCCCTGCACGCTGGGGTAACTCCTCTCTAGGTGGTTTACTAGGCTGTGAAGACTGGGATGGTGATGGATACTCTGACAGCGTAGATCCTTTCCCTCAAAATGGTTTACAATGGTCTGACTTAGATGGAGATGGCTTTGCTGACCAACCTAATACAAATATTTCCGATGATTGCCCTCACAAAGAAGGTAACTCAACAGTCTTTATGTTCGGATGTCCTGATATGGATGGCGATGGAATCCCTGATTCTTGGGATTGGGATATTGATGGTGATGGGTACTCAAATACAGATGAAGTACGTTCTGACCCAGTAAGTAACCCGCTTGACCCAACCAGTGTACCAGTTGATGCTGACAATGATGGAAGGGCAGATGATGTGGTAGAATCAGAACTCGCCCAAAGCGCGTTGTTACAGGATAATGTTGGCAAGGTGATAACGGGTGCAGTACTTCTGTTGGTGATGTTTTCAATTGGTATGATTGGAATTTCAATGACCTCTACTTCGCGTTCAAGGAAATTGTTCGAAAAGATGGAAGGTGAATTGCATACAGCAGAAGGTTTCCAAGGTCTTGCAGACCTAGAAGATGAACTTGATAAGTCCCTCCGTGCTGGTTCTATTGCTGGCTCACAGGGTATGCTATTACGTCACAATATAGATGAGAGGCGTGCTGAACTTGAGGAGGAATTACGAATCTCACAACAAGCTGAATGGTGGGCCCAGATGGGGCAGCAACAACAGCAACAAGGTGGTTGGTATCCTACTGAAGGACAAGCCCAGTGGTATGCTGGTCAATATGATCAACAGGCGTACGACCAGCAACAAGGACACGAACAACCATGAGTTCCCACCGGGCACTACCCCTCAAGTTGAAAGAGGGGTTGCAATCAGCGATATAATGAGGCAGCGG
>CAUZNH010000049.1:0-6624 GCA_963581345.1 Candidatus Thalassarchaeaceae archaeon
GAATCTTCAGCACGTCTCGTTTTGTCTGACCTATCTCTACAAGGAGGTTGGTCTAATGAGTGAAGTAAAAATATTCAAATTTGGGGGTTCTTGTCTAAAGGAGTCAAGTGACCTTGAAGCAGTTGTTCAGAGAATAGCCGAATCAAACTGTGAAAAAACCGTAGTTGTAGTTTCAGCATTACATGGCGTTACTGACAGAATAATTGAGAGATTAGAGCGTAACGAAAGAGAATCAATATCTGCTTTTGTAACTTCAATTGAGATGATGCACCTAGAGATGTCACCAGCATTGGTTAACGACGCGTTTTATTGTAAGTTTCAGGATGCTTTAGCAGGCCTTTCAGATGCTCTTTTAGATAATTGTGATGTTCCATCAGAATGGTCACGGGTAAGAGCACAAATTGCTGGTGAACAGTTGAGCAGTGTCACAATTTCTGCAGCAGTTGCTGCTTATGGGATTGATAGTATGCCTATATGGTCTGAAGAAATTGGAATCAAGATTCACAAAGTAAAGGGGGAATCTGTTATTGATATCAATTCAACTATTCAATCGCTCAATCTTCCAGATGCATCTGTGTTAGTGGTCACTGGTTGGTATGGTGTGTATAATGAGGGTCTTGGCTTACTTGCAAGAGGTGGTTCTGACTTGACTGCAACCTCTCTTGCGGTGGTATTGAATGCATCAGAAGTAACCATTTGGAGAGATGTTCCAGGTGTATTGGCTCTTTCGCCTAGGTGGTCCATTCCATCTCGTAATCTGCCGTATTTATCATACACTGAGGCTCAAGAGTTAGCACTGTTCAGTGAACCGGTTTTACACCCCTTTGCGGTTGAGCCACTTAGAAAAGAAGGTATCCCTTTGCGGCTGAGGCCTTTGCATGACCCGAATAATCTTGGTAGTTGTATAGGACCATCGATAGCAACAGGGGAGCCAAGGGTATGTGCTGTAGGATGTCTTCCACATCTTGTACCATTAACAATGAGATTGTCAGGAGTGATGTCGGTTGCTAAGGTTGTTGCAGACGCTACGACATTGCTAGATCGTGCTCGCGTTCGCGTTTGGTCACTTCGCGCAAGACCAAATGAAGCTCGATTTTTAGTTTCAGAAAGAATTGCATCTCAAGCAATGCGTCTGCTTTCACAAAGTCCAGGACTACCGACACCGAATCAGGGTGACCCAATTTCTGTCCTATGCCTTGTCGGTGAGTCAATAGGCAATAATTTTTCAATTAGTTCTGAGATTGAAGAATTCGCTCGCCAATCTGCATTGGAATTGACTCGTTTAGATGAAGGGAAGAGAGACCATGCTTTACATTACACGGTTTCTGATGGTCAGACCCAAGACGCTTTGATTGCAATTGCAAAAAACTTTGACCTTCTCATTCCTTGAGAATTAGTTTTAGATAGTTATTCGCTGTTGCCGCCTTCACGCATTTTCTGGTAACGGCCAGGAATATCAGCAATGAAAACAATAGCAACCAACATGAATACAATCATGGTTCCTAAAGCAACTCCATATACGCTTTCAAGTTCAACACTTTCTTCTAGTCTTAAAGCAGAAATTTCAGAAAATAATCCAACAAAACCTGATATTACATCTTTGAATAATAATGTTGTAATTGCAACTGTTGCAGCAATTATCGGAGTGATTACTAGGCTAATGTGGTACTTAGTCAAGACTTTCTTGACATTCATCACATAGACTTCACCAGTTCGAATACTGGTGTCTAGCATAGAGAAGCGGATGACGCCATTGGTCAATTCAATGTACATCACCAATAATACTGCGTAAGCGACTAATGCAATTTTCTGCAGTAGTTCATCATCAAATGTGAGCCATTCAAAACTAACTTTACTGGCTGCAAAACGGAATGACACGATAATGAACAATACGTATGAGATGAGCAGAAACCTTGAATCTCGAGAAATAATTCCCCAAAAGCCACATCCTATTGCGCTGAGTACGAGTAGCAAATGTATTGCCAAACCAAGCACTTCAACGCCAATGGTTTCCCCAACCCAAAACCATGCTGTTCCTGATACAGGTGTGACGATGTAAGTGAGAACACCTAGCATTATCATTACTGCGCCGGCAGCCATTTGCAGCGTCTGAACCATTTTGTCAGCTGGAAGGAATTTCATTTTTGGAACTAAAGGTCCACCAAATAGACTTTCAACGAAGGATGGAATATGAACCTCAGGGATTGCGTCCTTGGGGATTTCAGCAGATGCACCTGACATCTTTGCTGCTAGTGCTTTTCTACTTGGTGCAGATGAGCGTACCACCTTTCCATCATACAAGTGGCTTGTATCACTACTAACTCCTGGCTGTGTCATTTCAATACCACCTAGAATCCTCTTGCTCCTGCTAGAGCAGTTGAGAGCAACATATCTGGCTCCCAGTCCATCACAAAGGCACCAAGGCCTCGCAACTCGCTAATGAGAATGTCACGCTCAGTCTTGAGAACCTCGTAACCGGTTCTATCAAGGCGTCGAGCATCAAATTCAAACTCAAGGCTTGATGGTGTGAGAATTGTAGTATCAAAATCACGGGCCCGTAGATCACGAACAGCATTGACAATTGTACTGTCATCTTCTAAGCATGAAAGAATAATGATTGGACTTCCCTTGTTAATATGAGGGAGAATTCTGTTAGTCACCACTTGTAATGGTGTAGAACCTCGTGCCATTGCACCTGCTAATTTTGTCAGAATAACATACAACTGCTTCTTGCCTGTGTCGCGGTCAACGCTGATGATTTCGTCAGCGTATGTAACCAGCCCAACAGAATCTCTTCTAGAAAGGAAGAAGGATGCCAGTGAAGCGGCCGCACGAGTCCCGTAGACCAGTGAGTTCCTACTAACAGGTCCAGTTTCAGCGACAGCTCGACTATCTAGAATCAGGATGATATCACTTACCGCGTCACGTTCACGCTCGTTAACCATCAATTTTCCTGTCCTACCATAAGCAGGCCAGTTGATTGATTTCATCGGGTCACCAGCAATGTATTCACGTAGATTGTAGAATTCAGAACCAGGTCCAGGCTGGCGAATGTTGACTGCACCAGTGAAAATCTTAGGTACCTTACTCTTGACAAATGCATCCTTCAGGTCCTCAGTCTTAGGGAACACAAGGAAATCGTCATAGACATGTAATTCCTTTTCCTTATGGAATAGTCCGAATGAATCTTGAATGCGGATGCAGACAGGTCCAACAGTATAGAATCCACGCAGTGGACACTCAACGGTGTATTCGATAACAGTTTCACGGCGTGGGCCAAGTTCCATCAGAATGTAGTTCGCCCCTTCTTTAATGCGCATGACTTCTGGAAGGCTATCTCTTACTTCCAATACTTTGGAAAGAGGTGACATATTCTGTACTTTGAGAGTGATATCAACTGTGCCATCTTCAAAAACTCGTGCTGAACTGAGTTTACGCATTGCTTCTAAGCGGCTGAGAGAAGGCCCCGCTTCTTCATCAGAGCGCTCTTCCATTCTGCGTCCACTCGCCGACACATCTGCGTGCGCGGCACGAAGTGCTGCCCAAGTCAAGAACGAGAGCAAAACAACTGCAACAGTTACGAGTTGATGGTTTCGTAGAGTCAAGCCGAGCAAGTATAGCGCTATCGCTAAACTACCAAACATGGCTGATTTACGGCTCCATGCCATCAACTATTCCCTCCATTCCGCATGTCTGAGTTTAATGAATTAATCAGACAGTTGGGACAGGTACCTGTCCAAGAATTGTCTGAATAACTTCGTCAGTTTCAAGACCCTTAATTTGGTGCTCAGGCTTTAGAATTAATCTGTGAGCCAATGCTAGAACTGCTACTGACTTCACGTCATCAGGAGTTACGAAGTCTCGTCCGCGCATTGCTGCTGCGGCTCGACCAGTCTTGAGTAGGGCTTGTGAACCTCTTGGTGAGGCACCGACTAGAACTCGTGGGTCCTCGCGTGTGCGGGCTACACATTCAACCATGTACATGCGTATTGCAGGGTCAACATAGACATCTTCAATCGCTTGCTGCATTGCAATAACGCGCTGTGGGTCAGTGATGACATCAACATCAACAGCATCTTTCTTTCTCTGAATACGGCGAGCAAGGATCTCGTCCTCATCTGCACGGTCTGGGTATCCAACGCTCATCTTGAACATGAAACGGTCAAGTTGTGCTTCAGGTAGTGGGTAAGTTCCTTCTTGCTCCACAGGGTTCTGTGTAGCCATTGTTAGGAACGGTGCTGGTAACTTGTGGGTCACAGTACCGATGGTCACTTGCTTCTCCTGCATAGCCTCAAGCAAAGCAGCTTGAGTCTTAGGTGGAGCACGGTTAATCTCGTCAGAAAGTAGTAGGTTACAGAAGATTGGACCAGGCTTGAAGGTAAACTCACCTTTCTTAGCATCGTAAATGTTGGTTCCAGTGATATCTGCTGGTAGCAAATCTGGGGTAAACGAAACACGCTTGAAGTCGCAACCAAGTGCGTCAGCGAAGGTGTTTGTCATCAAAGTCTTAGCTAGACCGGGATAATCTTCGAAAAGTAAGTTACCGTTTGCAAGAATGTTGACAAGAACATTGTCAATCACGTGCGCCTTACCGATAATCACTTTTTGGACTTCAGCACTAATTGCTTGTCCAATAGCGCCTACGGCTGCTAGTCGTTCTTTCACTTCGGGGCTACTTTGGTGTTTCGGCGTCGCTGGCGCAGCTGCTGCTTGAACCGCTGGTGCGGCGGGCGTTGCTGCTACTGGTGGTGGCGGCGCGGCTGCGCCTCCAGCGGCTTGATTCGTTCCGGGCGGGGGGGGTGGTGCTTGTACCATTTTTCATCTCTCCATTTTCTTCTCATCGGTGTTTTACTTTTTACCCCATCGGCGGATTGTCTGAAGCAACTCGCGCTGTTTTTCAGGGGAATATGATACATTTTGTGAGTAGGCTAACTCAACTAATCGTGGGTCTCCTATCATTGATTGGATTTCAGCTGGTGTTTTGATAGCCATTTCATCACGCGTTAAATCATAGAAAACTCTGATTTTTGTCATCAGTGCTTCACGCATTCTTTGTTTGTAGGTACTTGGGTCAATTTTATCCGGTCTTTCACGGAATCGAGTTAGGTCGAAAACATGTCGCCAATTCTCCTTTTCTGGTACTACCATAATGGCTACAAGTAACAGTAGTAAGAGATTGAGTACGATTAGCCACTTTAGGAAATCATCCGAAGTCAGTAAAACAATGGTACTCATGGTTTCTGTGAATGGATTGGAAAGAGTGCCAGTTACGTGGCGGCTCTCATCAAATACAATTCGGAACTCTTCCATTTTCAGTTTGATACTGAATGGCAACATTTCGTTGTCAAATTCCATCATGTCATAAATTAGTGCTTTGAAGTAGGCGTCATTACCTTTCCAACCATTATCTCCTTCGAGATGTCGTTGCCAACATGAAGTAGACTCAACGTCACAATCTTGACGGACATCGGTTTCTGCTGCTTTAGCGGCTGACCAAAACCTGTTTGAAATCACTTCATCATCAGCGATGAACACAATTGAACCAGTAGCCTTTAGGGAGCCAAATGAAGCACCATCTCCTCCAGGGATTTTCCGTTCATCAAGGACTTCTATATCAGGGTAATCCATTCTGAGAATAAGGGATAGGTTACTTATCGGGTTATCTTGTTGATCACAGGAATTTGAACCTATTCGGTCAATACAAGAGCCTTCGCTTGCCTTTGATAGAACATTTACATCTCTTTTGATGTAATCATCACTACTAGGGTCATCACTATGCAGGGCTTCCCAACGCATTGCTGTAGGAGCTTTGAACATTACAGGCATACGACAGTGGTCAAGGTCATCACTTCTTTCATCGAGCATGGCATTGCTACAACCTACAGGGTTCATGCCGAAATGATCTCCTGAAACTATATCATTTCTAATTCCAGAAATACCCCAAACATTTGTGGGGTTCTCATTTCCAGCAACACCATCATCATCATAGGTTTGCCAATTTTGCTCTTCATCAAGAAGTGGTTCACCAAAGTAGGTGACTCCAAACTTAACTGCTAATCGGTTGGCATTTTTACCGTCTGTCGCTACGATTACCTTACCACCTAGTTCAGTCACAAAGTGATGAATTGCAGTTGCTTCAGTCCCATCAATTGGTTTTTCGGTACCAGCAATTACTAGCATTGTACGATGTGGTTCTTCCCAATCGTTCACTAGCATTGGAGTTGAAAGTGTGTTACGTATCTTGTAACCTTCTCCACCAGGGTCGCCACCAAGACTAGATCTCATGTCTGTAACTTGAGCTAATTGGGTTTTCTCATCTTTAGCCTCAGTGACATATGCAGAGTAGTAAGTTTCCTTGTTTGCAGTAACTAAAGTCATTGATAACATCATCACAATGATTAGAATTGCAAATGTTGCGCCGATGATGGTTCCAAAGTGCTTCGGGCCATCATCGTCTTTTCCCATTTTCCACTCACTTCCTTATGGTTAAACAGGCTCAAGCCTACGATTACTAATTCGTGGAATTAAGTTCCGCAAATATAGGTTGGGGCTGTTAGAGTAGTGAGATTGTAGTAGTTTCAAAGAAAGGCGTTGCGTATCATTTGCGAATATACCGTAATAGGT
>CAUZNH010000050.1:0-6619 GCA_963581345.1 Candidatus Thalassarchaeaceae archaeon
TTCCTACATTTATTCAGCGGAGGATTTGTTGGAAGTTGAAGTCCCAGCCCGCGCTGAGCACATCAGAGTCATTGCAGTTGAATTGCAACGGATTGCTAGTCATTTGATGTGGCTCGGGGCGTTCTGCCCAGATATTGGTAATTTAACCGCCTTCGTTTGGTGCTTGAGAGAGCGTGAAATGATGATGGATTTACTTCAAGAACTCGGTGGCTCAAGACTTCACTACAATTTCCCAAGAATTGGTGGAGTCAAGAGAGACCTTCCAATTGGATTCGCTATGCGAGCTCGCGCTAAACTAAACTTATTCCTTAATAGAGTACAGGAGACAGAACAAATGCTTGATGAGAGTACTGTTTTCCTAGTCCGAACGCAGGGCGTAGGGTACGCAAAGCCGGAAGAGATGGTCAACCACGGAGTTACTGGGCCTAATGTCCGCGCTGGCGGAGTCAACTACGATGTACGCTGGGCACACCCATATTCTGTATACGATGAACTTGACTGGGAAGTTTCTGTTGAGCGTCCATCGATTAAAGGAGCAGATTCCTACGACCGTTATCGAGTACGTGTAGATGAAATGCGCCAAAGTGCGCGTATGTGTTTGGATGCTCTTGACAAGATGCCAGGTGGCGCTGAAACTCATTACACCGAAGGTGACCCTATGATTCTCACAAAAGCGCGAGAGCGTGCCGAAGAGGGTAAGACAGGATTCCATCACTTTGAGGATAGTCGTGGTGAATCAATGTTCTATCTTGCTGGTGGTGGCGACCAGCGAGGAAAGCATCCTTACAGGATTTCAATCCGCTCGCCAATGTTCCTTACAATTCCTTATGCTGCAAAATGCATGATTGGTCACAAAGTGGCCGATATCCCAGCAATCATGGGTTCTTTCGACCCATGTATTGGGGAGACTGATAGGTGAGGTGACAACATGGAAGATTGGGTAGTTTTTCGTACGTGGGTTGGCGATCTGACTCAGATGATTGCTGACAATACCGTTGGTAAAACCTCTCTTTCTGATTACTCAGATGGGGTGGCTATTGTGATGACCGAGTCCATCATGGCGGTTACGGTTTTTGCTACTATCATGGGAACAATTCTTGCCCTTCTTTGGATAGAGAGGAAGTTCTTTGCACGTATAATGGACCGTCGTGGCGCAACTATGGCTTTGCGTTCACTTTGGGTTGGCGAGGGAGGAGAACACGTTGATTGGTATGATGATTTACCATTTGGTGTAGGGAAACCAATTCGATGGTTGAACAAACTCTTGAACGATAAAGCTGGGAATGCTTCAGAATATCAAACCGTTCACCGAACTAAGGATAGGGGTTATCACGGCGTTTGGTGGATGTTACCAGGTCTGATTCAAAATGTAGCAGACGGTATGAAATTCATGACTAAGGAATGGATAGTTCCAGCAAAAGCCGACAAATTCATTTTTGAAGTTGCACCATTCATTATCATTACATCCACAGTGATGATTTTTGCATTCATCCCTCTGAGTTCCAATATATATTCGGCAAATCCTGAACTTTCGTTGCTGTTCTTGATGGCAATTTTTGGCATCGCTCCATTTGGAGTATTCTTTGCTGGTTGGGCATCAAACAACAAGTACACGTTGTTAGGTGGAATTCGCTCAGCGGCTCAGTTGACTGCATATGAAATACCATTATTGGTGACGGTTCTTTCATTGGCAGTTTTATCGGGTTCGTTAAACATTATTGAAATTGCTGAATTCCAAATTACGTCAGGAGTTTGGAATATTTTCCTCTTACCTCTCGGGGCCGCATTATTCATGATTACGATGGTGGCCGAGGTTGAGCGCATTCCGTTTGATATGCCAGAAGCAGAAGCAGAACTCGTCGAAGGTTGGTGGACTGAATATGGTGGGATGCGTTGGGGTTTGATGTTTGCAAGTGAATATCTTCGCTGTTACGCCGCCTGTTTGCTCTTTGCAATCTTTTTCCTTGGTGGCTGGGAAATGCCATTTGGTGACACAATTACAGGAATTATCCCTAATCAAGACCTAATACTTGGTGCGATTGGCGTGGGCCTTATTGGCTTAGCTCTTGGACTACGAAGTGAATACCCAGTTCTTCTCGCCCCGATTCCATTAGTATTCATTTCAATGATACCACCTACCGCTTGGCTATTGTTCAAGGCATGGTTCATGTTTGCAATATTCGTTTGGATCCGAGCCTCATTACACCGTGTTAGATCAGACCAAATTCTTGAATTTGGATGGCGATGGTTGCTTCCACTCTCACTAGTAAACCTAGCAATCGCATTTTGGCTTCGACTTTCAATTTGGCAAGGCGGTACCTGGCCACTACTCATTCCAGGATTAATTACTGCAATTGCATTAATACTCGTTATCATTCTAGGAATGGATGAAGATAAATCTGCAATGGAAGGCAGAACCCGACCATATTCGGTTTATACCGAATCAAAGGGTCCAGCCTCGCCAAGGAGCCATGATAGGTAATAGGAGATAGAAAGTATGCCATTTCACCCACACGCACAACCGAATTTCCGCAATATGGTCTTCAGGCCAATGTGGATGGCCTTGAAAGCAGCCCTCAGAACAATTCCATATGTTGGCAGTCATAGATTTTTGGCCGCTCACGGAACCTCTGCACCTTACCACGCGCAAGAAGCCCAGATGATTGACAAAGGGACAGCGGACCGAATTGGAGAGGACCACCCAAGTGTTGGACAGATATACGCGGTTGACCGCGAAACCTCCTCACTAGTCCCCTACATTGAGCGCCCAGTTACTGTGATGTACCCTTACGAGAGACTTGAGGACCTTGAGCCGTGGCTTTTCGTGCCAGGGAATTACAACGGTAGAATCGGTGTGATTTGGGAGACTTGTACCGCCTGTAAAGCGTGTGTGAAAGCTTGTCCAAACAGTTGCTTGCACATGGAAAGTGAAACTAGAGTGAATGTTCTTGATACCACTGAAGAGGGTGATGAGTGGCATGGTATGGGAAGCGAATTAGAAGTTGGTGGCATGGCTGCTCGTCGCAATGAGGTTGACAATTCTGATTATGATTTAATGCTTGAACATAATGCAGTCCCCCAAGAATACGACTTTGGTTCAATTATCGATATCACTGGTGAGACTGCAACAGTGCGCTGGGATGGCGGTGGAATGGAAGAAGTTCCAACGACTGATTTGGCGCCAGCAGAAGTTGATATCATGTCGGGTCGTATTGACATGGGTCGTTGTATGTTCTGTGGACTTTGCATGGAAGCGTGTCCGTTCGAATCCTTTTTCATGACCAATGAATATGATGGTATGTCGGGATATTCCCGTCAAGATTTGTGGTATGGCGCAGATAGAACAAGAGTTCTCCCATCTGTTCACCAAGAGAGAGTGGATGCTGAATTAGTAAAGCGCGCTGAAAAAGAATTGAAAAAGCGAGATAGGGCAAAGGCAAGAGCGGAGGCTTGAGTACGTTGATGGCAGATTTACTAGAGCATATTGCATTTGCAATTTTTGCTTTACTTTCAATTGCTGGCTCTCTTGGCACAATTTACTCAAAGCGAATTGCTCACTCAATGTTTTGGCTTATCGTTTGTTTCATGGCAATTGCGGGAGTTTTCATCCTTGCAGGCGCTGAATTTCTGGCTGCAATTCAGATTCTAGTTTACCTTGGTAGTGTGATGTTAGTGTTCGCTTTCGGAATTATGTTAGCACGCCGCACCATACAGGAAGGTGATGCTTAATGCGTTTGATTGACCATATTGTCCGCCTAATGGTAGCCGGAATACTTGCTATACTACTGCCGATGATTGTGTATCATTCTATGTGGGATGGAAACTTAAGCACATCCGGTCTGACTACCTTTGAGTTCGCCCGTGTAATGTTGACCGATTGGGCAATTCCTGTGATTATCTTAGGTGTCTTACTATCCATGGCCATGATTGGCGCATCTTATCTCGTCAGAGATGAGAGAATTGAAAATTTACTTTGGGAACAGGAGGGTGAGAAATGATTCCACCAATGTATCTTGCAAGCCTTGGAGCCATTCTTTTCTGCATTGGATTGATGGGGGTGTTCACCAGCAAGCACGGAATTATCGTGCTGATGTGTGTAGAGATAATGCTCAATGCAGTAAACCTCAACTTTGTCGCTGGTGCTCTGCACTATGGTGACGTAACCGGATGGGTTTACGCTGGAATTGCCATTGCGATTGCAGCTGCTGAAGTGGCAGTTGGACTAGCGATATTCTTGGCGGTCTTCTCAACTAGAGAGACCATCGATTTGGATGAGGTGACGCTGTTAAAGCACTGAGGAGGGATGACAATGTCGGATATAAAAACCTCAGAAACGCGTTTCCTCCCAATTATTGGGCTCTTCCTACTATACCCATTCTTGCGTATATTCCTTGGAGAGTTCATGACAGGCACTGCATACACTGCTCTTGATTCAGCCTTCTTGATTCCTTTATTGCCAATTGCTGTATTCCCAGTGATTGCAATTGTTGGCCAATTATCCAACGGAGAAGGTTGGTGGAGAGACCAGTTCAAAGAAGGGGGGATGATTGCTCTTTGTACTCTAGCAATTTCTCTTTCATTGACAATCTGGTTAGCCATTGAGTTCTTCACCAAAGGTGCAAGTTTCCATGAACCTCTTGAGTGGGGATTGTTTAACTGGTTCAGTTTTGATACCATTGGCCAAGATGCTGCTGGAGATTGGGTTCACATCCAGATTAACAACTCAATGGGTGTTGGTATTTGGATTGACAATGTCTCAATAATGCTTTTATTCGTTGCATCATTCCTTTGTTTCCTAATTTGCTGGTTCTCAATTGGATACATGAATACCGACCCAGTAAACAAAGACCGCAATCATCGCTTCTACGCTGAGTTTTTGCTTTTCACTGCTGGAATGTTAGGTATGGTTCTAGCAGATTCTTTCCTTTGGTTGTTTATCTTCTGGGAAATAATGGGACTCTGTTCATATCTGTTGATAGGATTCTACTATGAGCGGCCAAGCGCAGCATACGCTGCTAAGAAAGCATTCTTGACAACAAGAGTTGGAGATATATTCCTCCTCATCGGTCTGCTAATCATGTACGATATCTACGGCTCTCTTGAGTTTGCAGTTATCTTTGCAGATCCATCAATGGGAGGTGCTGTTGATGTTAGCATGCTACGATGGGCACTCATCATGATGTTCATCGGTGCAGTTGGCAAAAGCGCTCAGTTCCCGCTGCACGTTTGGCTACCCGACGCGATGGAAGGACCAACTCCAGTCTCAGCTCTTATCCACGCAGCAACAATGGTCAACGCTGGTCTCTACCTCGTTGCTCGATTCATTCCATTCTTTGATGTTACAACCCATGGGCATGGTGTTGAAGGATTGTCTGATGTGGCGGTATTAATCGCTTGGATAGGTGGGATTACAGCCTTCATGGCTGCGTTGATAGCATTTGTTCAAACTGATATCAAGAAGGTATTAGCATACTCAACTATGAGTCAATTAGCATATATTTTCACTGGTCTTGGTGTTGCACTCTGGTTTTACAACCACGGCGAGCACCATGCCGCGGTAATCGCATTTGGGGCTTCAATGTTCCACCTGTTTAACCATGCAATGGCGAAGGGGATGCTGTTCATGGCGTCTGGTTCGGTTATTCATGAGATGCACCACGCACACCATCATTTGGCACATGGGGATGATGGCGATCACGACGACTTTGACCCACAAGATATGCGAAACATGGGCGGTTTGGCAGGGAAAATGCCGATAACAGCCACAGCAATGGCGATTGGTTCAGCCTCCATTATCGGCCTACCGTTGATTGGTGGTTTCTGGTCAAAGGAAGGAATTGTTGCTGAAACTTGGAATGCTGCTGCATTACACGGTGGAACCGTATTACTGGTTCCAGCATTTTTGATTCTGCTTACAGCAGGCATGACTGGGTTTTACATGACAAGAATGTGGCTGATGACATTTGCTGGCAAACCAAAGACAGAATTTGCTGACCATGTTGAGGAACAGACACCTTGGATTCCAACTCCATTGGTGACCTTGAGCGTTATATCCCTTCTCGGCGGCTTCACCTTAGCAGTTCTCGGTGCAACGAATTGGCTTGGTGAAGCAGAAGCACTGGGCACTCTTGTTCACGAACATGGAATCGTTTTGGCAATTCTTGAAACACTTGTGCACGCCTTCTTACCAACTGAAGCATTCCTATTCATGGTGACTTGGATTACCATAGCAATCTCACTAATTGTTGGGCCAGCAATGGCTATGCGCATTCATGGTGGTAAATTGAAGGATGGTGATAAAGCACCTCAACTAATTGCTTGGATCCCACTCCTATCAGCTAAGTTCGGCCGCGCTAATGTAGATGAATTGGCAAATTCAGGTTTGGCAGATGCACTGCACCGCCGTCTATACTTCGATGAAGTATATGAGTGGGCAATATCAAAGACAGTCATTCCTATTTCACAGGCTTTCACCTGGTTTGATACACATGTGATTGATGGAGCAATCAAAGGCATTGAATATGGTAGTCAGAAGATAAGTAGAGATGTTCGTAAGGTTACTACAGGCAGTGCATCAGATTACATTCTAGTTGCTGTGATCGGGATGTTTAGCATCCTC
>CAUZNH010000051.1:0-6603 GCA_963581345.1 Candidatus Thalassarchaeaceae archaeon
ACGCTGACCAAGACTGTTTTAGATTCCAACTACCAGACCATTTGAGAGCAATGACGATGGTCATTTATTGGACCTCAGTACCACTTGAGATTGAGCAACCTCACACCCCGCCTGAGTTGATTAGAGAGGGAGGGAAAACACCTCGTAATCCAGCAGTAAAAACCACTTTTGAAGCCGGTCAACAGATTACCGAAATTTTCTATGAGGACCCCCCTGATGGAAGTTATTTGGCTTGCTGGTCGGGCGAAAATAATCATTTTCAAGAATATGCGTGGTTCGGAAGATTATCTCATGAGGGATTGGGAAGTGCGTCTCCTACACAATTCTCAGGAGATGCAAATTGGCTCGCAGGTGAGGCGTGGGTCGGGGAAGTAGAACAAACCTCAGAAGGAATCGGTTCACACGGATTGACATTGACAATTGGCTTAATTGGTACGATTGCAGGGTTATTGGGGTATACAATCCCTAGCAACAATCCTTGGTCAAAGCGTTATATTCTGCCTGTAGCACTATTGTTGTTGATTGTTGGAGGCGTTACTTCACCACTTGTGGGCATGACTGGAGAGGCACCTCTTGAAGGAGAATTGACTCTTGATGAGATGCTAGCAAACCGTATGGCAACAGTTGATGACGCTGGTCAATCCGAATCAAATGCGAATGCTGCAGCAGGATTCTTTGGGTTGGAATCTGGTGAAATTCTGTCACTTAGGATGCATATTACAGGAGTTCACCCAACTGGTGATGGCAGGTGGCAAATTCACACGGAAGAAATGGATAATATCAGACTTGATAGTCATGTATTCGGTTGGGTTAGTGATCATCCAATGGGTGCAACCGATGAGGTGAGATTCATTTTGCAGGCAGGCCGTTCCCTCACCCTTGACTTACTGATGTTAGAGGCTTTACTCGTAGTAGATGAGAAGCCCGCTGGAGAATTAGTACATATTGAATGGCGAATGACATCTACGCTGCCTGCTGGCTCAGCCACCGAGCCAATCTGGTCAACTCGCCCTGACTCTATTTCTTCCTCTGATTGGTCAACACTTCAAGATGAACTCTATCCACAATTATTGACGATTTCATATTGTGACTGTGGAATTGATGGAATGGAGGTAAGTTGGAGGTCAAGCGAAATCTTTGATGCTAATAGTATCCCTCAAGTTGAAGGGATTTCAGTTGCCACTGGATTAGTATCTAATGAGAATATGTGGCTTGCTTGTGGTATCGGTTTACTGCTATTTGCTGGCGCAATTGAATATTACAGGGGAAAAGCGGCTGAAAACCTTGCCAAAAAATACCTTTGAAATCATTCAACAAAGCCGCTATAAGAAAGAATCCTGTTGTTCTTTTGATTCAATCAAAACTACCTAGGATATCATCCAACATTTTCTTCTCTTCATCATCAATGATACCGTCATCAAGAGCGACAAGGATTTTCCCACGCTCATCATCACTGAGATTTGCTGCTTCCATAGCACCCTCAATCAGTGCCAATTCCGCAATTGTAACCTTGCCGTCATCAACTGCTGTGTTAATTGCTGCTCGTGTAGCAATCCTTGCAGCTTGTCTAGGTGGAATCTCTAGAGCAGCAGAAAGTAGAGTCAGTTCGTCGTGTTCATCCTGTGTGAGAACACCATCCTCGTAGGCTCTGTGATAGGCCTCAAGTAGAAACTTTCCATATTGATCAGGATGCAAAAGAACATCCCTAATTAAACCATAATCAACTACTCTCTTTGACACCGGAGATGAGGTCACAAGTGAGGAGCGTATCTCCTTCACTGCCATATCTTTCAAACCATGCCCAACCCATGCTAGCCCAAGTACGATTACTCCAGAACCAAGCCACTGCATTGTTGCCGGTGCGAAAAGTGAGCCTGGATGCATAAGTTGATTGAGTCCAATGACGATTAACAGAGAGCCCCAAAACATCTCTAGCCAGTCGTTGACATCTCCCTCTTCAGCGAGGTCATCTAGTGTTGGCTCATCCTCTGTCATCATTTTGACACGGTGCACAATACCCCTTCAAAGTATCCACTTAATCAACCAATATTTAGGCTGAAGGAAGGGAATTACCCATTGTCAACAACCGACTTACTTGTGAAAAAATGAGTGGATTCGGAAGTTTATACTTCGTATATTTTTTCATTGATTGGCTAATTACTTAGTGAGAAATGTGAATTCCCATCGCTATCCTATTGAACCTTGGTTCCTAGACTTGCTCGCATGGCGAAGGATACGAGCGGTTCCCCCTCTCAATTCGGCTTGCCTAAAAAAATGGTTGAGTTTCTCTCAGACGTCTGGGGAATTACCTCATTCCACCCCCCTCAAATTGAATCTTTACCAATAGTATTGGCCGGTGAAAATTTGCTGTTAGCAGCCCCAACTGCTAGTGGTAAAACACTAGTAGCACAGTTGGCAATTTTCAAAAAATTAATCGAAATAGAGCCAGGAAGTAGAGCGATTTACATCGTCCCATTGAAGGCATTGGCAAGTGAAAAGGTTACTGAAATGGAAGAACTTGCCCAGCCCCTTAACCTAACAGTTGGTATTGGTATAGGTGACAGAAGTTCTGAAAATCGTAAGATTGAGGATGCTGACATTATTGTTTGTACATCGGAAAAATTTGATTCACTTCTTCGTAACCGGAACAATTTTCTTGACAAAGTAAGCATAGTAATCGCAGATGAAATTCATCTTGTAAATGATGCAGGGCGCGGTCCCACGCTGGAAATTAATCTAGCTAGAATCATGCATGAGAAGCCCGACGCCCAGATTGTTGCATTATCGGCCACTGTTGGTAATTCTCAGGATGTGGCCGATTGGCTGAAGGCAAAACTAGTTGTTTCGAATTGGCGACCAGTACCACTTCGTTACGCTACTTTAGCAGATCTACAAGTAGAAGTGCGGAAAGAAATCTGTGGAGATTCAGCAGATGTACCACTTCCCCCACCAAAATTTCTTGAAGGCCCAAAATCAAACCAAATCTGGTCTGTACTCTGTGACACTATCAAAGATGATGGCCAACTATTATGCTTTGTTTCAACAAGAAAGTCGGCTCAATCTGTAGCCAAAGATTTAGCGAAAAGAATGAAGACTAGGGCTACAAAAGATAATGATGAAAAATCCCTAAAGGTTTGGCAAAACCTTTCTGAGAAATCAAGGTCTGGTACAGAAGGTTCCCAAACCGGTGACATACTGGCTGATTGCCTAGCCGGAGGAGTGGCTTTTCATCACGCTGGATTGACAGCACAACAAAGAAAACTGATTGAACAATCTTTCAAACGTGGGGACTTAGTTTGTATCAGTGCCACTCCTACTCTCGCTGCAGGCGTTAATCTACCAGCACGTCGAGTCCTAATCCGTGACCTACGCCGCTGGGATGGAAGTGGCAGTCAACTGCTTTCAACAATAGAAGTACAACAGATGATGGGTCGAGCAGGTAGACCTCAGTTTGACGATTATGGTGAAGCATGGATTCGCTGTAAGAGTATTCTTGATGCTGATGTAATGTCAGAACTTTATTTTGAATCCGATCCAGAAGATATTGTTTCAAAACTACACTTAGAATCACCAATGAGAATGCATGTTCTCTCAGCGATAGCAACCGGTGGGCAATACAACCGATTGGCCCTTGGTGAGTTCTTTAGTCATACTTTTTTAGCCACGGATGTGTCATCTGAAAGCCTCGCTGACAACATTGACGGAATTGTTGACTGGCTGTGTGACCATGGTATGGTAGAAAGAATGGGACTAGATGAAAAGTTGGCTGCAACAATTGAATCTAATCGACAACAAAAAAGTGAGGAGGTTTCAGAAAAACTAGACCAATCTGAGGAAGAAGAGGATTGGGATGACACCCTACCGCCTTGGGCTAGCGCCGCCTCAGCAACAACTGGAGTAACTATTGATAACAGCCCAGAAAAAGAACCACGTCCGAAAAGAAAAGGGGCTGCAGTGATGGGATTCCAGTCTGCTTCAGACATTGTCAGAAGCAACCGATTTGAGCCAGTATTGCCAGAACAAGAGGCGATGACCTACCGCGCTACCCCTTTTGGAGAGAGAGTTGCTCGGCTATATCTTGACCCACTTTCTGGTCATGTACTCCAAGTTGGATTGAGGAAAGCGTGTGAGATAATTGCAGGTCTTGACGATGAGTTGACACTTTCACCTTACAGCCTACTTCATTTGATATCTACTGTGCCTGATTTCTTGGTGCTCTGGCCACGTGTTTCCGAAGGAGAAAGATTGCAACGACGGTTACTATCAGGAGAGTCTCACGAATTAGTAACCCGTGATTTACTCATGCAATCCAAATTGGATTTAGACCCACTCGTGCATGTCAAGTGTGCAGCAGCGATGGAAGCATGGATTGATGAAATTAGTAGCCGAGATATTGAAAGGAACTTCGGTGTTGCACCTGGCGACTTACGTCTACGAATTGAATTAGCCGATTGGCTTCTTTATGCAGGACGTGAAATTACTAGATACGATGAAGGTGATGACGGAATACTTGAGCAACCTAGGAAACAATTAATCAGACTTTTAGATGAATTACGATTACGTATTTCTAACGGATGTAAGCCTGATTTACTCGAATTAGTGGCAATACGTGGGGTTGGTAGAATCAGAGCACGTAGATTTGCTAAAATGGGTGTGAGGACAATAGAGGACATTCTTGAGTTGACTGAAAAAGACAGGCAGACCTTGGCAGACCAGCGCGGATGGAGTCAACAGTTAGTAGATAGAATCATTGAACAGGCTACGAAAGTTAGAGGCACCACTAGCCGCAGATGATATGATAGAGAGCCAACAGCGATGGCTTGATGGAGCAGGCGAGCCCACCTTGGTTCAGCGCATGGTCAATCAAATTTGCAGAACCAGTTTCTGATCCCAGACTCATTGCCGCGATGTTGTTACAGAAGCGGAAAGATGAACGCTGGCTGTTAGTAGGCCATCCTGCACCAGTATCTGAAAGACACTTGTGGAGTGTATGGCTAGCTCTCAGAGAGAGAGTATTAGCCAAAAAAATGGTTAGTGTATCCTTAGATGGTGAATTTATTCGTTTACTTGCCGGGACTCATCAAATGAGTGTGGCGTTCAATCGCGCGGGGATTCAAGAAGGAGACGACAAAGCCTGGTTAATTCGATTACCGGAATGGCCTGATAAGGATGAAGAAATTCTTCTCAATCACGATAATGGCTCTCATGATTCAGATGCTTATGAAATGATGAGTTGGCTGGAGGCGGAATATAATCCTGAACGTCCAGCACCTTCTGATGAAGCATTAGATCGGCTGCAAATAGAATCGAATTCAAAAAATTCAGGCTTTACCATTGAACAAATGTTAATGACGCAACTTTCCCTAACAGATATTGATTGATAATCTAGTAATTTAGATGATTAATCCGTTGGGTTCATAGAGCGATGACCTAGCCCCAATAGTTGTATGAGCCGCTTTCATGGTTACCTCTTGTGTGTAACTTGTGGCTCTGCAAATGCGAATGGACATTTCCTTGATTTAAATGGCGAGCGTTTTTGCCTACCATGTTATGTTTTGAAAGTCAATCCAGAGCATCCTTCAACTGATGAGATGAAAGTTGCTAAAGAACAAGCATTAGCCACCTGGAAATGTGCAAAATGGAGTCGGGATGACTACAAATTGCCACATGGCCCTCTTTCAGTTTCTTGAATCAATCTCTGATTCCTTCGCCTGTCACCATGAAGACTGCTTCGCCTTCTGGCAAATTCGGTGAGTCGACTAATCGTCCAATTCTTCGGCCACCTTTTGATTTTCGGAGATAAAGACGGAATGTGCTAGCGTGACCAACAATATGTCCACCAATTGGCTTTGTGGGGTCGCCCCACATTGCATCAGGTTTGGAATGAACCTGATTAGTTACCAACACTAATGCATTGCTAATATCAGCTAACTGTTTGAGTTCCTTCAAATGCTTGTTCAACTTCTGTTGGCGCTCAGCGAGTTTGCCTCGACCAAGGAATTCTGACCTGAAATGGCTTGTCAGCGAATCGACAATTACCAACTTGACCTCAATGTTTCTTGCCATTCTCTTAATTTCATCAACCAACAACATCTGATGGGCTGAATTGTATGCACGAGCAACGTGGATTCTCTCAAGAACCAAATCTGGATCTAAACCATTACCCCGAGCCATCTGGGCAATTCTCTCAGGTCTGAAAGTGTCCTCTGTATCTATGTAGAAAACTTCGCCGCCGAGACCACCTTCTGAAACAGGCATTGTAGTATTAACGGCTAACTGATGACCAATTTGAGTCTTACCAGAACCGAATTCACCATACACTTCGCAAATTGCTTGGGTTTCAAAACCGCCGCCAAATAACTCATCTAATGCAACGCTACTGGTTGTTAATTTGAGCACTTCACTGCGCTTTTCAAGCAAGGCATTACCACTCAAAAATCCGCCGATATTTGCTAATTTCTTAGCACCAGCGATGATTTTTGCTGATACAGCTTCACCAAGTTCTGCAGCATCTGCTAGTGAACTTGGTGACATAACAGCGATTGCTATCATGTCATCGAATCCAGCCTCTCTCAACTTTTCTGCGGTTGCAGGACCTACGCC
>CAUZNH010000052.1:0-6596 GCA_963581345.1 Candidatus Thalassarchaeaceae archaeon
AATTGGATGGGGATTATGGGGTTTTGTAAAATATGAATTGGCCGTAGGCCTATTCACTTTGATAACAACCTTCATCACCGCCATATGGTGACGGCTTTTGAGGTGAGACCGTGTCAGGTATCAGGATTGCAACCCTCGCAGGAGCACTTTTCCTTACCCTAATGTTGCTAAGTAATATTCCTGCTCCAACTATTCAAAACAATAGTGGAACAACTTCTGAAACAGAAACTATCGCAACTAATTTACCCGAACTTGGGGGCACCTCAGGCAGAGGTAATTCAGACCTAGTTATTGACTACATTTACGCAAGTTGGACAAGCGCTGATGCTGGTGATTCAAAGAGTGTTAATGTTCGAATAGAGAATCAAGGAACGGCTTCTACCAGCGGTTCTTTCTATTGGGGAATATACCTCTCAACTGACTCCACAATCACTACCAACGATATTGAATTAGGAACTTGGTCAAGGTCTACAATGTCTGCTGGATACACTACTCCAACGATGTACAAGACAGTTCAAATCCCAACAACGATGACTGGTGGGCGATATTATGTCGGCGCCCTTGCTGACATAAATACCCAAATTAGTGAAACAAATGAAAACAACAACTATGATGATGATGGAAGGGTAACTATTGATGAGTTACCCGATCTGACTGGTAGAAGTTGTTCAGCACCGTCAACAGGAGTAGTGGGTGACTACATTGACTCAACGATAACAGTAGGTTTTGATAATGACCCTTCGGGTAGTTATGTTGCTAACTCTGGAACGTTTTATTGGGCAATGTATCTCAGCACTGATAGCACTATAACCAGTAATGATGAGCAGGTTGGATATGACCAATCCGAATCTAGTATCTATGGTGGAAGTTACAGTACTGACACTCTAAGCACCTCTAATCGCATTCCTAGTTCAATGAACCCTGGAACGTATTATTGGGGATTTTTAATCGATGTGAGAACGGATGTTGATGAACAGAGCGAATCAAACAATGCTTACACATGCAATACCCAGATTACGATTGAAGATGACTTGTCGGACATCGTTGCTGACGATGTCGGCACCTCCACAAGTTCCGTGGTAATGGGTGATACCATCTCGGTAACCTACCGAATCGAGAACGATGGCAACGACTACACCGGCTCGTTCCACTGGGAGCTCTACCTCTCGACAGACCGCACCATAACCACTAGCGACATCTACATCGACGAATTCAGTCGGAGCAGTATATCCCCCGGCTACTACGCCTCGGGGACACAGTACAGCGTTCAGATCCCAACAGGAATCAATCCAGGATACTACTACCTCGGCATGATCGCTGACAGCCGCACCTCGGTCACTGAACTTGACGAGACAAACAATGTAGTCGCCGACACCGGACGCCTTGACGTTGAGGAGCAAGCTGACTTAGTCCCAGATAACCCTAGTGGCCCTTCATCGGCATATACTGGGGATACAGTAAATCTCAACTGGAGGATTGACAATGATGGCGACGATTCATCAGGTTGGTTCTATTGGAAAGCATACCTTTCAACCGATTCAACTATCACTTCATCGGATACCGTTCTTGGCTCTTCAAATTATGCCTCATCAATAAATGGGGGTTCGTACCGTACGGGCCAACTTAGTGTTACAATTCCCAATAGTATGTCAAGTCGAAGTTATTACTGGGGAATTATTGCTGATACCTCAGATTACGTAACTGAAGGGGATGAGAATAACAATGCTATTTCAGGAAATTCTATCTCAATTACTGTTGCCACCCCTGATTTACGAGCAGACTCAATTTCGGTAGATTCATCCACCTCTACAATCTGTACTGAGGAGTTAGTGACAGTCAACGTAGGTGTTTCAAACCAAGGAAATGTCAACGCTGGCTCACATTATTATGAAGTTCTTTTCTCACAAACAGGGGCCTCAAATTCATGGATAAGCATCGGCCATGATAGCGGAAGAAGCGGAGTGTCTTCTTACAATTTACAAGTTAGTGGAACTATACCTGCATCAATGACTGCTGGTAATTATTTCGCAGCAGTGTATGTTGACTCAATGTACCAAATTTCTGAATCTAATGAGAACAACAATGTCTACGACACCTCAAATCAGCAATTAACTGTGCTCGACTGCACTCCTGATCTCAAACCAACATCGCTAAGCGGGCCAACATCAGTACTACCCGGCCAAACCGTGACTCTATCATATTCATTTGAGAATACTGGTATGGGTGAAGCGAGTAATTTCCCTATTGATTTATTCCTTTCTTCAAATCCAACAATAGACTCATCTGACACCCATCTTGGAGCCGCCACTATCACCAATATTGGTGCAAGTTCAACCATCAGCGACACTCTCAGTGTCACCATTCCTTCAAACATCGGCTCTGGTTGTTGGTATTATGGAATCATTGTTGACATGAATGATGTTGTTGTTGAATTAAATGAAAATGACAATTCCCTTGCCACCTCTAATCAGGTTTGTATTTTACAGCCCAATTTACGAATCGTTTCTGTTAGTAGCCCCGGCCCATCCATGCTTGGACAATCGGTAGAAATCTCAATAGTGATTGAGAATGTTGGTGGGGCAAACGCTGGCAGGCATCAGTTAGCAATCTTTGCTGAAATCCTTGATCCTGCTGGCCATCCAGATTACCTGCTACAAAGATTGAATATCACTTCGCTTGCATCTGGGTCAAATGTTGAAATCACTAGAACTGTACAACTTCCAACCTCTCCTTCCGGCTCATATCGCATTTTTGTAGTTGTAGATGATGCAAGCGTCATTTCTGAATCCGATGAAAGTGACAACGAAGGATTTGGAACTTCTTTTCAGGTAACAAATCCCACCAACGATTTGTTAGCAAAATGGATAACAGGTCCAACTTCTGCCGAGCCTGGACAAACCGTCACCTTACAGTGGGAGATACAAAATTTAGGTGTTGAAGAAGCTAGTTTTGATGTTGAAATATGGCTCTCACAAAACAATAATTGGGATAGTAATGACCGGCTAATTACATCTTATTCCGTAAGCAGTCTTGGTGCTGGAGCTTCTACTCAAGACGATACTCAAGTACAACTTACAGAAGATGACATTGGCACCTGGTGGGCTATTGTAAAAGTCGATACCACTGACCTTCATCAAGAGGATGAGGAAAGTAACAATATTGCCGCCTCTGCAAATCCTTTGGTGGTGAGTGAAGATGCTCCCGACCCTGTTGATGAAACAACTGGTGGTTGCATTAATCCAGCGACGGATGGCAATGGAACCTCAGACGCTGCTGCTGCTCGCGCCTCTGCAACTCAACTTGGAGTTGATGTTGAATCAATGACGATTGAAGGCTGTCTGATGGATGGTGATAATGAAGATTGGTTTGCAGTCATGCTCCATGGCGGTAAACGGTTAGGAGTCTCAATAGAAAATGATGGCAGTCTTCTTACAATTGAACTGTTAAACGGAACAAACTCAGTTGACAATGGTACACTTAATTCAGACATCGTATGGATAAACTTACAACTTACAAATGATGATCTAAGTAACACCTCTCGCATATATCACATTCGTATCTCAAAATTAGCAACTGAATCTGGTGGACCTTACACCATGAAAATTGTCACTGTTAACGCAAGTGAAGTACCTGACTTAGAACCACCAGAAAAACCAACCTTCACGCCACTAACCGATTGGGTTGGGGGCTCAGAGGTAGTAATCACTTGGAGCACAGTCACCGACAATGGCAGTTCTGGATTATCTCATTATCAAATTCGCTGGGCTGGTGGATTGTGGTCTGATATCAGCACCACATCAACTTCTCTAACTGTCACCTCACTTACTGATGGTCGCCATTCCATTGAAGTCAGAGCAGTAGATGGAGTTGGAAACCCTTCCGATGCAGATGCAATGTGGGTGAGAATAGATAGGACAGCGCCCACCCTTTCAATCACGCAATTGAGTACCCAATATGCTGGCCCACCCGTGTTGGAAGTTAGTTTACAGTTGAATGATGGTGGGGGAAGTGGAATATCGGTCATTGAATGGTCTTGGGATAATTTAAGTTGGCAGGAATACCCAGACAACGGCGCAATTATTTGGTCAAATTGGAGTGATGTTGACCTATATGTCAAAGTAACCGATAATGTTGGCCTAGAGACCATTAGCAATCTAACCATCAATCCCCCTTTGAACCCAACTCCCCCTGATGATAATACCTCAAACGCCACCGTCAACTCAGGAGGAGCAAATACTGGCGGAGTGGCAATGATTGTCCTATTCTCTATGCTTCTTGCAGGTCTAGCCGCAATAGGACTCTATCTGATGTTCAAGTCAAACATGCCCGGAGAAGATGATGAATTTGAAAACGAAGATGATGAGGTCCAAACTACAGCAGAAATAGCCCCAGATGATTCTGAAAAACCACCACCTACTGAAATCTTGGACCAAGAGGTGCAGGCACCTGCACTCACCTATGTTGCAAATCACGAACAACTCCCAAGCGGGGGGACCTACGATACTTCAACAGGAGTGACATGGTATTTCCTTGAGGATGGTAGTAGATGGTGGATGCAAGAGGATGGTTCATTTCACCTAGATATGGACCATGCTAACAACCTTGAGCAAGTTGAAGACAGTTCTAGTCAAATTGACTGATTTGCTGAAAATTTTATCTGAATATTCAAACAAGCATTGATGAAGGTCGGGCATTCGCTTTGGATTATGCCAGTCAATCGATTGCTGAAGCGTAGCAAGAAAGATTTTGTCATGTTCACCTCAAATTGGTGCCCATATTGCACAAAAGCGAAGAATTTACTTGGGGCTAAAAAACTGTCATTTGAAGAGCATAATTTAGGAAATCATCCAAATCTACAGATGGCAGTGGTGCAAATGACTGGCCATCGTACAGTACCAGCAATTTGGGATATTCGCGGTGATGAACCAGTTTTTGTTGGCGGAGCAGATCAACTCCAGGCTTACCTTTGAGGATAGTCACTCTACTATTTCTCTCAACCAATCGTGAAGTGTATCTTCGCTACCAAGGTCAACCATGTGGCCCTTTTGATGCCTTACTTTGGTGACATCCCAGCCTGCTTCTTCGTATAGGCGAGCATATTCTTCAGCCTGCTTGATAGGCACTATTGCATCTCGCTCGCCATGCATTGAAAACATTCGCTGTGATGGCAATTCACATAATTTCTCAAATAAAATCAACGGTCTTGCTGCCGTGCTAGCAAGAACTACTACACCAACGATTCTTTCAGCGGCTTTACTCAATAACAATTCTTGAGCGACCGCTCCGCCTTGTGAAAAACCACCAACAATTAGAGGCCCATCCGTAGGCAAGTTCTCAGTTACAAAGTCAACAGATTCCTGTAACTGAGAGAGCGTCTCATTATCCAGATATTCTGTTGCAGGGGCGTCTCTAATCCACCATGCAAAGCCGCCACGAGGATGTGGAAACGGTGCATCAAGAATTAATACATCCCAACCCGATGGACAGAACTTTTCAGCAAGTGGTCTCATCTTTTCTGCCGAGCCTGTCATGCCGTGTAACATCACGAAATGCCCAACCATGGAATCACCTACAGTGTCCAAGAAAAGGAAATACCACCGGCAACAATGAGACGAATATATGAATCTCCGCTCTGGGTCCCAGTTAGCGTATATTCACCACTAGGATAGGGTGCCTGGCCCAATTCGGACGTCTTGTCACCAGCAGTCCATTCTTCGAATATAGGTGTGGCATCCGCATGGTCACGAAGAGTGAGAGTGCCTGTACTCTGTCCACCACCCATCTCACCAACAAGCCAGTAAATCATTTCATCATAATCTCCAGCACTTGGATGTCCTGACACAAAGAAAGAATCCTCAATTTCGACATTTGGAGCGGCATTATTATCCCATTCCTTGTCAAATATGTCGCCCGCTCGTATGAACCAAACTTCTCCTTCGTGGCCTGAACCAAAAGTTGCTAACTGAATATTGAGTTGCTCAACCCCACTAGGATCTGTCCAAATGAGTGTGCGCAGAAAACCCGCGCTTTCATCAAATATGTAAGCAAGAACCGAACCATCGTCAGCAGAAGCTGTGATGACAGCGATTCTATTAATGGTAGCACCGTTATTCTCAATATGTACTTCAATTACTTCAGCAGTCCATTCGGTCTCAAACAGAGTAAACTGCCAACTATCATGCTTTTGAAATGGGAATTTGAATACTGCTCCAGGTTCTCCGCCTTCAAATGCACTTAGATTATCATGAGTTATTCTTCCAAGAAATGGGTTGTGGTTTAGAACTGCATGGCGGCGCGCTTCAACCTGATTTGAAATCGCTAACATGTATGCAGTTCCTCCTTCAGCATCATCCTCGGCAACAACTAATCTAGTTGTATCATCGCTGAACTCAGGTGTTGAAAACGTGTATAACCACCAGTCGCCAATATTCCAAGTTGGAACATTGAATGGGTCGTCCTCGCTTGGCAGACCATCATCTCCCCCACCACCACCTAAACAACCAGACATCGCGGTTGCTAACAGGAGGAGCGCAAGGACGAATGCAGACTTGAAACCCATCACCCTCACCTCTTCGTCACGACCATCTCTCAAGAGG
>CAUZNH010000053.1:0-6582 GCA_963581345.1 Candidatus Thalassarchaeaceae archaeon
CAAGTACCACTGTTTGATGGAAGATTACCCGACGGGAGTAGAGTGAACGGAGTTATCCCACCGGTTTCTCCTGATGGGCCTACACTAACTATTCGAAAATTTCGAGCCGACCCGATTACAATCATTGATTTGATTGAGTTTGGTACTATTGATGTTGCCCTTGCTGCCACTATGTGGTGCTGGGTCGATGGCCTTGGTTCTCGTCCAGCAAATTTCATTATATCAGGTGGTACTGGTTCAGGAAAAACAACTACTCTGAATTGCCTTGGGATGTTTATTCCATGGGATAAGAGATTGTTGACTGTTGAGGATACTGCTGAATTACAACTATTCCATGACCACTGGTTGCGCATGGAGACCCGCTCCGAGCGTCCTGACGGAACTAGCGAGGTTGATATGGATGATTGCTTGAGGTCAAGCCTTAGAATGCGACCTGACCGAATTATAGTCGGTGAAGTAAGAGGTCCAGAGGCATCTACTCTGTTGACTGCAATGAATACCGGACACGATGGCTCATTTGGGAGCCTCCACGCAAATACAGCAATGGAGACTGTCACTAGGATGACAAGCCCACCGATGAATGTGCCGTCAATAATGATGAGTGGACTTGACTTGATTATTGTACAAAGTAGAATTAACAAGGGTGGTAAGCAGATACGCCGGATTATGGAAATTGCTGAAATTGCTGGAATGGAGGGTGACCGTCCTCGCCTGAATCCTATTTGGAAATATGATCCTGCTACAGATACGACAACTCAAACAGGAGTTCCAAGTAAATTAAGAGAATTGATTTGCACTGCAGTTGGATGCCGGCCAGCAGATTTTGAGGCTCACGTCAGACAAAGAGAGAAGATTTTGATGGATATGATTTCAAGAGGTATTCGTGATATTGAAAGTGTGGCGCAGGTTCTGCAAACCTTCTATTCACGAAAATGAAAATTGTATTCAATTTTAACCGCGGTTGAGTTTACGAAGCAATGCATCGGCAGCATCAAGTTTTGACTTTACTCTATCAGTTTCAGTTTTTTCAGTTCCATCAACAGAAGTTACTGATTCAATTGTTGGAGGTGCTCTACCCATCTCACTGAGAATTTCTCGCATTGAATCAACAACCCCAGATACTTTTTCTGAATCTAGGGAGATTGATGTAGGTAGAGACGGAATGTCTGCAGCGTCAACGTACCCCATTTCAGCGGCTAAAACACCTGCGGCGGCGAGTAATCTTGGTCGAACTTCAGGCTGATTCGGGTCCCATCCGCGTCGCTCAAGGAATCGGACAAGTAGTGCGTGTTCGGTAGGCCCAAATTCACCTTCAGAACGACGGACAATGGTTTCAACAACTCGTTCAAAAGCTTCCATTTGGGTCTCAATCTTTCCAAGTTGAGCCATTGCCTCATCACTAACCTCGTGACTTCTGCGATAGAGTGTTTCCATAGCTCGATGGCGTCTTGCAGTTACTGGGTCAATTTCTGCCTCACTAGCACGTAGTGATACTTGCAGGTCAAACAACCCATGTACTCGGCCACTAATCGCAGCCAATTCTAAATCAAGACCTGCATCTAGTGCGGCATTTTCAAAATCAACTCTAGCAGAAGCGATTTCCCCTCCCCGCTTTTCAAGAATATCATCTAGTCTGTCAAGTAAGTTAGAGCGGGCATCCTCTAATTGGCGTAATGCTTGCTTTTCACGCCATGAACCGGGTAATGTAGAGCGGGCAGAATCTTCTTGTTGCTTCAGTTGAATCATTTTTTGTAATTCATCCAATATTTTTCCTCGTACAACTTCGTGCTCGATTCCAAATCCTAAACGGCCTAAATCTTCAATGAATGCAGAAACATCGTCCTCATCTTGTTCTCGCCCAATTAACAAGAATTCTCTCAGATGGCTTGTGAGTTCAGCCTTACGAGACTCAAGACGTACTAATGCTTCACCAGCCCCTTCATCTAAGGTGACTGGTGTGGGTGAGTCAACTATTTGGTCATCCAATTCCAAAGGAACCTCCTCAATCACTGGAGGTTCAATTACTTCCACCACCGGTTCAATATCTGCTGGCTCTGGGATAATTGGTGTTGCTGCGTCGTATGCAGGTGGTGCTGGTGTGACTGGTGTTTGGTCAACTGTAGTATCCTCCTCATCTACCTCAAGCGTCTTCTGGCCAGTTCGCAAACTCTTCTTCACCTTCCCCCAAGATGTCTCTTCAGACGATAGCACGCCGGCAACTCTTCCCATCAAGACCGTTTTGTTGCCTGATCGTGGTAAATCAAATGTTACGCAAAGTGCATGTAAATCTTCGCGAGTCATATCTCCAACGGTTGAGACATTGAGCTTTTTTGGGTCGCCATTTAGATGTAGCCAAAGTCGGCGCATCTTTTCTTTTTTCGACCCTGATTTCTTTACTCCAAAGAGCCCGAGAACTTTTGTCAAATCATTATTTTGCATCTTATTGATGCCTGCATCTGAGAGGTCAATATGGTTCAAAACTAGTGTTGCAATCAGTTTTGCCCGCAGTTGTTCAACATTACCGGTTTTTGGGAGGTCATTTTCCACAGCAAGGTCCCGCAATTCTGCGAGTTTCGCCCGAAAAAGCAAATTCAGCAACTTTGTGTTAATGGCCAAACCCCGTTCACCTACGGTGTAGTATTCACGCTCCCAACATCTATGTTGCGCTTGATGAGTGCGCGAAAGTGGCAGTTGTAGTGGCTAAAGGGTGAAACCGAGATGTGGCTCAAATGTAAATGGCGACATATTCACTCGTGCACCATGAGTTACAGTTTCAGAGATCAAGAAATTCCCCTTCTCGAGTTCCGAGTTTTACTAACTTTTCCCACTCATCGGAGAGGATGTTTGTAATGACCACAGCGTCTTGCAAATCTGATATTCTTTGCATACTCATAGTAGAGTTTCCTCGATGGCTGACAAGTTCAATTTGAATATCGACTTTCACTTCATCAGTCGTAATTTCACCCTCAGGGTTGACAAGTACATTTCGGGTCAACAGGTCTCGCCTTCGCTCCGCTTCACGTATCAGAGTTCCAGGTTGCCTGTGTCTTGCTAGAATACCGACTTTGCTCTTTATTTCTGGATTCATATTTTTTAGAAGTGTTTCATTGACTTGCCATGAGGTTTCAGCTTCTAAGTCAAGTAGAGAGGCAATTCTATTGCGAGGGAACCCTGTTCTGCCGATGATAACGATAGTGCCTGCGTGAGGTAGTGGAAGGAAACGAAAAAGTTCGTCTTCCCCTGCATCTTGTGTTAGTGCATGCCGACGGGTTTTGAAACCTGCGAGGCGATGAATGTGGCGTGGGATTGCATAACCGTCAATGTCTTGTGATTGTCGTAGTTCTTCTGCCCAATTTACGAATGAATAGATATCTTCGTAATCTAGGGATTCAGGTTTTTCAGTTTCAGTAATTCCAAGATGTGCTTTTGCTGAACGCACTCTAGTATCAGGGCGGAATCTTCTGAGTTGTCGTCGTACAAGTTGATTTTGACTCAAAATGATTGCATTTTTGGGTAGGTGATTTGGGCGGTTTTCACTAACTAGGACATAATTCCAGTCACGTAGAGGTGGTGCCCCCACTATCATCAATCCTTCTTCCAATTCGCCCGATTCAGAGATGTCTATTGCGGCGGCTAGTAAGAGGTCAGTCTCACCATTTTGTAATTTCTCAAAACCCTCAATAAGGGAGTTGGTTGAAACCTCTGTGAATTCAATTTCAACATCCTCTAAGCCGGCAAAAGTCCCGAGGAGGTCAGCCGAATCTGTTGGGGCTCGAGCAATCAACAGTGGCCCATCTTCGCTCATTATGGCACTTCCTGTATCGCACCCCCTCAGCCACCCGTTGATATATCCGACCCTTGTGCAATGGATGAGTAGGATGCAATCAGCGGAGAATCATATCATTTTCCTCGAGACTAAACGAGATGAGGTTGAATCTGCTTTGCTTGCTCATGTTGAGGCGGCTAGTAAGGGTGAAAATTCCGAAATAATGGCCCTTGCACAAGAAGTTCTGATGGCTGGAGGAAAACGGTGGCGACCGATTTTGGTTTTACTTTCCTATCAATTGGCTGGCGGAGAGGATGAGAGTGAAATAATGCCATTAGCCCTTGCATTTGAGATGATACACACTGCAACTCTTGTACATGATGATATCAATGATGGAGCCAAGTTTCGGCGCAACGTTCCAACATTGCACGAACGATATGATTCTGCTAGAGCGCTAATTGCAGGAGACTACCTTTTCGTTGAAGGTTTTGGACTAGGAGGCAGATATGACGAACAGATAGTTCGCCTAATGGCAAATTGCTGTGCTCAAATTGCTTCTGCGGAATTGATGCAACTACGTCATGTGGGTAATTTAGCAACGACTCCTGAAGATTACTATCAAATCATCTCTGGGAAAACCGCTGGCCCTTTCGCTGCTGGATGTACTGCAGCCGCTTTAGTTGCTGGCGCTAGTCCAGCCCTATCTGATATCCTAGGGCAATTCGGGCTAGAATTAGGATTGGCTTTCCAAATCGTTGATGATTTACTCGACCTTGAAGGTGATGAACGCATGGGTAAACCCCGTGGTACTGATGTAATTGAAGGAAAAATGACACTACCGCTAATCCATTCACTAACCCTTTCACACGGTGATGATCGCCGTAGATTAGCGGATGTGATTGCTGGATTTCATCATGGGTTGTGGGACGAACTAACTGAACTGCTAAACCGTGCAGGGAGTTTTGGATATGCTAAAACTCTTACAAACAATCATCTTGAACGGGCTATTGATGCTCTTCTTCAGTTCCCAAAAAGTGAGGCAAGGGACGCTCTAGAATGGCTCACAAGACAGGTGATAGAACGGCATGAGTAAGGGTTCAGAACCAGAACACCGAGAGGTGTTGATAGTTGGTGCTGGACCTGGTGGTTCAACTGCTGCGAACCGATTAGCAGAGGCAGGGATGGATGTTGTTGTAATTGAGCGCCGACAAACTGTAGGTAATCCCGCTCAGTGTGGTGAATGTGTCCCAGCGTGGGGTGAAATGAGTGATGCATTTCCAGCCATCAAAAAAGATCCTTGGCTTGAGGATTATTGGAATTTCCCAGATCATGTATTGGGACAGTACCTTGAGTGGATGCGTGTATACACGCCGTCAATGAAAGAATATGGATTTGAACTTGATTGCTATGGGGCGCACCGTCTTCAATTCGATGGCCACTTGGCTGATAGAGCGGTCTCAATGGGTGCAGAAATTAGAACTGGTACAGAGTTGAGAAAGGTGCAAAACCAAAGAAAGTTAAATCGAGAAGTATATCATACTAACAACGGTTCATTTACCGCTGATTATGTGATAGATGCTTCAGGTGCTTTAGCCCATGTTGGGAGGTTGCGAGGCAATGAGGATAGGCCTGGTGGCCAGTTGCCGTCAATCTACTGTCAAGTGACAGGTCATGATTCCGATTCATTTGATATTTTCATGGGTAGTGTAGCACCTGGTGGATATGCATGGATAATTCCAAAGGGAGATATTGCAAATGTTGGAATCGGGGTGCGATACAATCACCTTAACATACCACTAAAAGAGCGATTAGACAAGTTCTGTGACGGCCTTGGGTTGACCGTTCACTCTTATGGAGGTGGATGGATTCCACTTGGTGGGATGGTGAAATCAGCTGTGAATGATAATGTACTGTCAGTCGGTGATGCGGCTGGTTTGGTAATGCCATCAAATGGAGGTGGGATTGGGCAAGCAATAATTTCAGGAAAATATGCTGCCGAAGCAATACTTGCTGACAAAATGGATGGCACATCTTTATCGTCTTATGATAATATTTTGAAGAAGACAATGGCAAAGCAGTTGCGAATTTCTCGGCGCTCAAAAAATCTATTCTGGACATTATGTCGCAACGATTTTTCTACTGAATGTGCCATGAGGTTGCTCGGGACAAATGGGTTACGCCGAGCAGTTGACTGCAGGCGCCCTCTGATAATCATCTGAAGTAGTCAGATATTGTTTACAGACTTTGAATTACTCTGGTTTCATGGCAATGAAACGGACTGCCATTCCAGGGAACAATAGTCTCCCCTTCACTGGAGCAAATCCAACATCCCCCATCATTTTCTTGTATTGCCGAGTTGTACCAAAGTGGACATAGGTCTTGGTCAGCCATTTCCAGGGGTGCTCATCTTGTTTACAGACTAGACGTGCATAAGTTCCGACCCACACTTTCATCCACAGCCAACCAAGCCATCCGTGTAGGAAATTTGCTTTCCCTGCATCACAGATGATGAGTTTCCCGCCTGGTTTCAAGACTCTTAGAATTTCCTCCAATCCCTTACGTTTGTCTTGAAAATCCCTGAATGAAAAGATACAACAGACTACATCAAATGAGTTGTCGGGAAGTGGTATTTCTTCTGCTGTCCCAGCCACAAATGTTGCTGCAGTTTCTTGGCGTTCGGAGCGGGCGGCGTTGATACGAGTACGTGCTACATCTAACATCGCCGGTATTGGGTCTAAACAGGTGACTTCGCAAGCCACAATTCGTTCGGCGAAAGTTCCCGGCCCACATCCAACTTCTAAGACGGTGCTTCCGGT
>CAUZNH010000054.1:0-6496 GCA_963581345.1 Candidatus Thalassarchaeaceae archaeon
GAATGCCGAAAGGATCTCGAAATGCAAAGAGACCATACCCGTTGATCATCCCTACCACGGAATAACCACCGCTCAATCGATAGTGAACCTCACGGACCGCTTTGAAAACTTGATGTACGTCCAAGTACAGTTCATCTTCAATCTTCAACTGCCTTTTTCCGAGTTTTTGTAACTCATGTGCGATGACATTGAGAAGAACTTCAGAATCTGAAGTGGTATTGACATGTCGTAAGTCATCAAGATAGAGTTGGCGCGCTTGTTGTTTTGAGTTGACTAGATTGCCGTTGTGGGCAATTGTGATTCCGTATGGTGAATTAACGTACAGTGGTTGTGCTTCTGCTGATGAGCAAGTGCCAGCAGTTGGGTATCTGACATGGCCGATTCCCATTGAGCCTTTTAACCGCTTAATGTGGCGCTCGCGGAAAACATCTCGAACTAAGCCGTTGGATTTCCTAAGGTGAAGATGGTCATCGTCACAGGTGACAATTCCGGCCGCATCTTGGCCACGATGTTGCAAAACAAGAAGCCCATCGTACAGCATCTTACTGACATGCGAGCCGGGTTGACCGGCGATGCCGATGATGCCACACATCTTCGTTACCTATTTGATGCCCCACCGCCGTAGGTATTTGGTAATGTCCCCACTAAAGGTGTGGTATTTTCAACTCACTAAATGTCAATCTATGACAATAAAAAATGCTCAGTTGTTCGGTCGGCGGTTTTTCTTAGCCCAGGCGAACCCTCGGCGCTTTGCACTTGCACCATAGGCGCATGAAGCGCAGACACCCTTCTGCTTGTGATAGGAGTGCTTCCCGCAACGGCGGCAAAGAATGTGAGTACTCTTCTGGCGCTTACCCATACTTGGTGTACCCTTACTCATATTACTCACCACCTGCTATTTGCAGGCCGCCCGACCAACCCCCCCATTATGAGGCTTGCTCATTCCTCTTCGCTTTCAAAAGAGGTCGTTTCTAACTTAAGTAGTGGGTCAGGTGGTGTTTCTCTGCCTGTTACGAGGGTCAGAAGAATACCAAAACTAGTGCTTAGTGCAAGGAGAATTGCAAAATCAGCGGTCATCATACGAATAGCACCTAGGGCAAATTGCGACCATACATCAGTTGCTACACCGGTAACCGTAATTCCTGATTCAACGAGTAAGCCGAACAACAATGCACCAACAACCGCAGCTAGTAGAGTGCCAAGTGCTTGTTCAATCAATTTTGCATGTTTATGTGATAACGCTAGAGTCATCAAAAATAGCGCGCTATTTACGAAGATGAAACTAATGAGCACAGAGTGTGTGAATCTTGAAAAAATATCCACATCTGAAACTTCGCCGCGAACTTCTAAATGAATATTAGCGATGAAAATCAATACTGTGAGAGTCAAAACTACTAGCGTGAGGGTACGCCAGTCACGAATAACATCACCGTCATGATTCATTCCTTCACCCCTGTATTGGTTGAAATTATATCACTAACAATGGCAGTTTCTTGTTCACTTAACGGTTCAACAGGGTCCGGCACACCCATCCTTTTTTCTCCAAGCCAAACAAAAGTGATGAAGACCATTAGGGCTAGTCCACTTCCAAACAACATCCCTCCAAGATCACCAAGTGCACCCCAAGACGCGCTTCTCCAAAATACTGGGTCGTCTGATGTTGTTCCTTCTGCTAAGAGATAGATTAGCAGGATAAAAGATGCGATTGAAATCGAAGCCATAACTGATGCTTCTTTGAACCTTGAATCACCCATGATAAGGGCGAAAGCGGTAGCAAAGCCAGCAACGACAACAAGTGCTGTTAGAAAACTAGTGACAAAGTGTTGCCACCAGGGGTTTCCAACCCCGTCAATTGATGGTCTGGCTTCAAACAGCA
This sequence comes from Candidatus Thalassarchaeaceae archaeon, assembly GCA_963581345.1. Taxonomy (GTDB): domain Archaea; phylum Thermoplasmatota; class Poseidoniia; order Poseidoniales; family Thalassarchaeaceae; genus MGIIb-Q1. The sequence goes on from CAUZNH010000054.1 coordinate 1,877, forward strand.
TCCACGCGAACCATGCCGCTGATAATATCATCAAGACAAACCCAAACGGCCGAACACTCCTCGGCAGTGGTGAGACCGGAATGGGTCCAGAGAACAAAGTAAACCAGACGCCAAATAGCATTGCGGCGATTGGGCCAATAAGTGAAATCAAAAGGTGTAACGACCACCCTTCAATTGATGTATCCAATGGACTTGGTTGAGCGATAATTGCTATTGCGAGTAGAATAAGCAGCACCTTGCCGGAAAGTCGCCGGCTGGATTCTTTAGCAATCACTAGGCCGATGCCAAGTGGGAGTAGGAACACGGGTAGCCAATACTGCCAGATGAGTGTTGGTGCAATCATCTCAACCAACCTCGCGAGAGGGGTTATCACCTTGAAGATTGACTTTGAGTACGCTATTTCTAGCACTCCAAATTAAGCGACCTAACACGACACTCTCAAATAGGGGTCGTCAGTGGGCGAGTCGCCCTAAGGGCGTAGGTGGTACATTCCATGGTCAACCGTCCACGAAAAGTAAAGCGATACAGCCCTGCTGCTGGACGCCATACAGTGCATACGATTGAGCGTGTGAAAAAACGCCGTGCTAGTGAGTTGAAGTGGGGTCAACGCCGATTCCGCAGGGTTACTGCTGGTTACCGTGGTTTCCCACGTCCTAAGCCTGAAGGTCGAGAGAAGCCAACTCGCCGAGTTAACATTCTATACCGATGCACAGAAACTGGTAAGGCGCATACTCCAAAGTGCTACCGTGCAAAGAAGTTCAACCTAACCGATGATTGATGTGAATACAGTGACAGGAAAATTCGTACGTGTATCTTGCCGTGATTGCGGAAATGAACAGGTAATCTTTGAGCGCGCTTGCACAAAGATATCATGTAACATCTGTGGGGCTACTCTAACTCAGCCAGCAGGCGGCAAGGCTAAACTTGTCAGCGCTGCAGTGGTTGAAATTCTTGAGTGAGCTTTGGGTGTGGACAACTAATGGCAGCAGAAAACGATGAATGGCCCCAAGAAGGCGAAATCGTTGTCTGCGTAATTTCTGAAGTCAAAAAGAATGGTGCATATGCCACTATTGAAAAATATGGCAACAAAGAGGGATTCATCTTCGTTGGTGAAATCGCTGCAGGTTGGGTCAAGAACATACGTGGTTTTGTCCGTAAAGGTCAGAGAGTGGCTGCTAAGGTCATTAAGGTCAAAAAAGACCGTCAAGCCGTTGAACTGTCACTCAAATCTGTCAGCGAAGAACGCCGCCGTGAGGCGATGCAGAAGTGGAAAAATGAGAATCGAGCAACACAACTGTTAGGGATTGTTGGTGACCGTGTAAAGTGGTCTGAATCAGAAACTTCTGAAATGTCTAAGGAACTAGTAGAAGTGTTTGGTGACTTGTACACATCATTTGAAGAATGTGCAATTGATGAAACCGCTCTCAAAGATTCAGGATTCAAAGGTGACTGGTGTAAGGTTTTCATTGAACTCGCAGTTGAAAACATCATTCCACCTTTTGTCAATATTCGAGGTTTCTTTGAGATTCAAGTTGTCTCAGAGGATGGGATTGAAGTGATAAGAGAAGCACTTTCTGCAGCCGAAGAAGCAGGTACAGATATTGAAGAAGAGACCGTTGTAACTTGTCACTATGATGGGGCACCAAGATACCGAATTGAAATCAAGGCGCCAGATTACAAATCAGCAGAAACTGCTTGGCAGGCTGCGGAATCATCAGCAATACCTTTGGTAGAAAGTGCAGGCGGTACTGTAGTTGCTGAGAGATCCTGATGCAGAGGTCCGTTGGGAAATCGCTTTGAACCGAACCCACTACAATTGAACAGAAGGTGTTGAGATGGTACGCTCAAGAATGCAGAAATGTCAAGATTGTGGTAGTTATAGCCTTAGCACTACTTGCAAGAAGTGCGGCGGAATTGCACAAGCAGCTGGGCCACTCAAATTTTCACCTCAAGACCCGCAGGCAAAACGTCGGCGGGAGTATGAGAATATGACTGACCCAAAATGGGTTCAAAAACTGCCTAGCCCTAAGGGGGAAGAGGAGTGAGCCGGGCTCGAATTGTGTGGTACGGTGGGGCAAAGAAGTTTCCAAAAAATGATTTGATGCTACATGCAGTTCCCGGTGTTGGGAATGTCGGTAAATTAGTTACAGATAGCCTAGTAAATACGCATGATAGTACTTTGGTGGCCCGAATACTTCACCCAGACTTGCCACCACATGCGACACTCAATGAGGATGGCATATTGACGCCACCTGCTCTCGATGTTCATTCTGTAAATTTGCCTGATGGAAATAATATATTGACCCTTTCAAGTAATTTTCAGCCGCTGACACCTGCTGGGCAGTACGAAGTCGCATCGTCATTGTTAGAATGTTGTAAAGAGGCAAAGGTAGGTCGTTTGTTGATTTTGGCCGGGCTCTCTTCCGAACCTGGGAATGATGCAGTTCATGTTGTCTGTGCTAGTGAAGATGATGTCAAATCCATTACTGAAATGGGTGTTGAAGTCTCCAAAGAACATCCCGCTGCAGGAATTATTGGAATGACTGGGATGGTATCCTCTTTGGCCCCAACCTTCAACCAGCCATCAGCATGTGTCATCGCTGCAACAGTTGGCACTAGTGCTGATTCTGTAGCAGCCGACCGAATGGTTGTATTTCTAAAGGATTCATTCAATCTAGATTTAGGTCTTGAACTCAATAACACTAAAGCAACTGCTGAGAAGTTGATGGCATTTTTCGACTTAGATGAAATCGCTGAAATGCCGCCTGACTTTGAGAGTTCAGACCTAGATACAGGATTCTACGCCTAACCGGTTTGGCGTTAGAGTAACCTGTAATCAGCCACCTGAAGATACTGTGATGAGTTCAAGGGACACATCACTGTTGAGTTGGCTATCATGCGGGATAATTGTGCCGTCATGTACTGCCAAGACTGTGCTAGGAAGGATATCTAGTTTGGTCAGTACTTCTCTGATAGTCACACCTTCATCACACTCAATTGACTGTGGCTTATCGTCGTGAGTTATTGACACTCGCATGGTTTGGCGAATCGTCACCACCACTTGAACTCATCACCACGCTTATTTCAGTCAGATTGTTCGGACGGAATACCTAGCCGAGATCGCATAGCCCGGTATCGCGGTGGATTCGAAATCCACTGTCCTCGTGACGCGAGAGTTCAAATCTCTCTTTCGGCGCCAATCAATAAGGTGTGTGGGAACTATGGTTTTGGACGAAGTCTTGTTGCATATGTTTTGGTAACTCTTGCTTGAAGTACAATTTTTCCATACTGGTCCTTTGCCTGAGCCCCAACGAGTACTATTTCGTCACCCCTTTCTGGGTTGTAATCCTCAAGGACTGCATGTGATTTTTCCTCGCCACCCCAGACTTGAAATGATGCTGAGCCAGTATCATCTATCAGTTTAACAGCCCACTTCCCATCTTGGTGATTAAAGTTGTATACACGTGCCTGAATGTTGTACTCCTCTGGAATTAATTTAGTAAAAGGCAAATCCTCTCCGGATGATGTTGGAGCTAATTCGATGGTTCCACTTGCTGAAACATCAAGTCGCTTGTGAGCGCCTAAACTTTTCTTCCAACCTGAAGCAATGATGCCATTCTTGATTCGAACAGTTGCTCCATGTTCAAATCCAAATGGAATATTTGGATTTTCTTGTTTGACGACTACAGCCAACCATTCACTTGGCCCCAGATCAAGGAAGAACTCAAGATATTCTTTCTCAAACGTCGGCCATTGTTTTACCATATTTGGTTCCCTAACAGTCCCTCTGACAGTCACAAAGGGGTCAATATTTCCAATCGGAGTGCAATTTACCTTTGCTTCTGATGTAGGTGAAAATTTAGTTGCGCCGCCTATTGATAACTCTTCTTTATGTGGCGAATCACTGCAAACAAGTTGGTACTCACATGAATCACATCTTGCCATTCCTGTCAAAGGCGGTGAGTCAGTTAGGACCCCTCCGGGTGCAAAAGTCCTGATTGGTGATGGGGTTCCGGGATACTCATTTTCTGGATTGTGCTCAGACATCTTGAGTTTCTTATGAAGTGGCTTAAGACGGTTTTCAAGTCTTAACAATGACTTTTCATCGGGCAGGTGAATCTTTTTTCTAACTGGTACTCCAAGATACCATATTTCTAATTCTGTAACCAATTCTTGCTTATTGTGTGTACTCCACCAAAGGTATGCATATGTTGCTAATTGTTCTGGATAACCAAAGGAAAAATCCGATGTCCCGATACTTGCCTTTATATCATGGATTCTAGGGCTGCCTGTCCATCTATAGACTAAATCATATTCACCTTGTAACCAACCTTCAGGATGGATTGCTGCTAGAGCGAACAGGCCGGCGTCAGGGTCACAAAACCAAGGTCTAGCTACTTCCCAGGCTTCAACCAAAGTGATATCACCTGATGATTCAGCACATGGATGAGGGATTGTATGTGCATAGGGAAAGCCGTCTGGTGCTGGCCATGTTGGCCGATTCTTTCCAATCCGCCAGTCTTTGAATGAAGGTCCGCCATTTTCTTTCATACAATTTTCTACTTCATCGAGATGAAATTCAATTCCTGCAAATACCATTTGACATGCTTCTTCCTTTCT
>CAUZNH010000055.1:0-6413 GCA_963581345.1 Candidatus Thalassarchaeaceae archaeon
CAAGTAGAATTTCTGCCATTTTCTTCAACATTACTGCTGCTAAATCTCTATTCGCAGAGGTTGGGAGTAGTTCGTCAAGCACCTGAGAAATAAGACTTGACTCAAGCATCAGATTTGGCGTTGGAGATACCCATTGTTCAGAAAGTGGAGTGGATGGTTTATCGCCTGGGATACCGGGATTAGGCAAACCAAGTTCAACCAAGCGATGGAAAAGGGAGCCAAGTTCGTTTGCAGCAAGTGGAGTATAATCATCTGATGTCTCTTCATTGTCTTTAGGAACAAATGGTAATTTCACCGGCTCGCTTGAAATCCCTACATATTGGCTGAGCCAATGACGACGTTTGCAGGACTTTGCTGAATCAAGTGTGTGCGGTGCAAGTCGCATTTTTCGTTGTGCTGTTCTAGGAGGAGCAAGGTCAATAGTCGAGGGATTCACTAGGCGGGCGCTCTGTTCGAGACGGGTGAACTTGACTAATGGCGAGAGATGTTCTCGCTGAGGTAAAATGAAATCTGGATGGTGGTAGATTTTCAATGATGGTAGAACATTAGGTGCCAAAAATGGCATGGCCATCATCTCACTGGGTGAAATTATCACCTTGCCCTTGGCTCGGAATGGCAAAGGCACTGGAAGAGTGTCGTCGTCATCGATTAGCCAAGGAGCTGTCAGCAAACCATCCCGCCTTGCGGCTTGACGAATCGCTTCAAGCCACATCCAACCAAATCTTGGAGTTGGCTTGTGACTCCATGAGATGGTAATTTCACCTTCATCTTGATTGATTATAGAATTCTTAGGGGCACCTGATAAAATCAGTAAATCCTTCACCCTCGTACAAGCAACATAGAGTAAACGACGGGCTTCTGCCTGTACTTGAGAAGTGAGAACTTCGCTTGAAAGTCGCCAACTTCCACTATCTATTGCATCCCTACTTTTCCATGGTTTAGGACGTGGTGAAAACATCTGTTCAGATACCAAGATGTTATCGCGCCTTGATTGGCCGAGATTACTCTGGTTTTCAGAGAATAACCCACAAACAATTACTACTTTTGATTGCAATCCTTTGGAACCATGAATCGTCATTACTCGTACGGCATTTGAAGCCGGCATCGCTTCGCCAAGAATTAATTTACCTTTGATTGATGATAGCAAACGGATTCGTTCTGCCAAGAGTACTGTGTCACCTCCTGCTTCTGCCATTTGTGAACGAATAAGAGACAAAAATTGCTCTGCGTATTGTCTATCCACTTGACTAGGATATGCAATCAGAAGGTCTGAGTGGTCAACTGTTTCTTCTAACATTCGAACTATTCTATTACAATCAGCGAGCTGTTTCCAGCGCTCAAAAAGTGCTCTTTGCGGATCGCTTACTGCGTGAGATTGTAGTCGTTCTAACAAATCAGATGAGCCAGTGCGGTCTGTAATGAAATTCTCTAATTGGGAATCATTGAATCCAACTAGTGGTGTTCTAGCAAGTATTGCTGCTCGGCTTACATCGCCTCGCCTAGCAGACAGGTGTAGAAGGGCCGATAATGAACTCACCACAGGTTGCTCAAGTAGACCACCGTCTTGGTCTGCTAAAGCTGGTATTCCAAGGTCATCAAGTCGGCGAATGAGGTCATACATGTGGGTTCTTGCAGGCATTAATACCATGATATCTCGTGGTTCAATTGCCTCTACATCATTCATTTGAGTTACACTACCTTCTTCAGACGTCTCTGAATCATCGTTCTGAGTTGTCAGAACAGAGGGTGATACACCATCTATCATAGCCCGAATTCGAGCGGCAACCAACTCGTGTTCAAGGTGAACTTGCTTTGCCTCTGCACCTAATTCAAATGGGTCTAGTGGAACTGTCAAGTCTGAACTGGGGTCACTTGCTTCTTCAGTAGCAATTGGTAACAACCATTCAAGCCCGCCATTTTCTTCAACTCTGTGAGCCAGTAAATCCTTGGCTGAAGCATACCAATCACCGGGAAACAGATTGTGCCGACCATCGAAAAGGTCAATCCACCATTCATTCATCGTCAACAGTAAATCCCGACAAGTTCGGTAGTTTGTGACTAGGTCAACATGGCCTTGAGTGCGGCGAATAACATCTGTATGCTCTAACCTTCTATCGTCATCCCCACGATCAAACTTCACCCATGCTTCTTCTGGAATCGGGCGATGATTGACATACTCAAGACCGGTGACAAAGCTGCTGATATCCACTAATCTCGGGTCTCGAGCAGAATCTCGTCGTCGTAAAGATGGTTTCATCAATAATCTTGATTCAGTAGCATATTCGTGTTCATTGATAGACCTCAGATGTACTGTATATCTTGCCATGCCACTCACTTGGGCTTGACGGAATCCATAGATGCTCTGCTTTTGGTCACCAACCCAACAAACAGTAGGTTGCCACGGCGAATCCGGTGGGTCAGGGTCACCTTCTTTCTGCTCTCTCTCTCCCCACAATCGTGATAGTAGACGCCATTGTTGATTTGAATTGTCTTGGGCTTCATCAATAATGAATGCGCGGAATCTTCTACGTACTGTTTTCAGAACCGCGTATCGCCTTTCCAAATCCTCCTTTACAAGTTTCATTGAGTATTCTTGATGGTGCTCTGAAATTTCATCATGCTCTGGATTGCCACACAAGTTTAGTGCCGCATGAATATGCTCATCGCGCCAAGGTCGACCATCATCAATGGCATTTAGTGCAGCGACAATATCTCGAGGATACCATTTTGCACAAATCCTTGGACAGCGGGCAAGGAGCAAATCCTCAGCCGCTTCTGATACATCAGAGTGGTCGTGTAAACCCTCTAGAAGGCGTAATTCAGTCAACACATCTTGAGATGCCTTGTGAACAATAAGTAGGTCTGAAATAATCCGTGCATCGCAATCAGCGTCAAGAGCCAAAGGTGCATCACCAACGTAAGCAGGGAATGGATCTGAGATTCTTTGCAAATGAACATCTGAATCTGCGGGGCAACAAGGTGGACCTGCTCTAGGGTCTAGTAAATCTGCAATAGCTGCGCAAGTGCGTACCCTCATCCCTTCAATTGAACCATAGAGTGCTTTGGCACGATCCTGTGCATCAACCATCCTTTTTTTGACATCGGCACGGGTTGTTTTGTCTTTGATTGAACCAAGTGGATTCACACCCGATGGCCAGCCATCTCCTTTTGGCAACAGATTTCTAGAGAACACCGATGGTACGACTTTTTCAATCGAGGCCATGCTACATGTTGCTAAAGTAAAATGGCGTATCCACAATAATTGGTCCCACAAATCATCAGGTACTCCCGCAGCAATCAGAGTATCGAGAGCATTTACTCTAGTTTCATTTTGCAGTGCTTCAACTAATCCTAGGTCTGCAGAGCGCTCTTTTGCGGCAGCCAGCCAATCATCACCAATGGCATGGAGGTTTTGAGCAAAATTGCTAATCTCCGGCGCCTCAATATGTGAAAGGAAACTATGGCGAAGTGCAGCAGCGTTGACGACTCCGGAATGTGACTCCAATGACCTACGAACGGAGTCAACGAAAATTGAATTATGAAGTAATTTAGCGACTATTTTTTGACTGCGGGAGCGCCCTCCCATTTGGTGTGATAGACGATTACGAGCCGCGAGGAATTCTGATGGAGTGACAGAATGGATTCGTAAATCTCCTGCATGTTTCTCATTACGAATCCGCCAAAGTGAACTCATTGCCCGCTCCATCAACAATGCTCGTTGTGCATCAGACATCTGTTGATGAGTTGGCCTGTCACCCAACAGACTACGGTGAGAAGACACCAAACGGTTGAGGAACGAATCAATAGTGCCGATTGGAGCCTCGTCAAGAAGCATGGTCAACTGCTCTACCAAACCTTCGTTACGGATACGAGGGTCATATCGCAATCCATCTCTTTCACCTCTAGGACCTGGGCGTAAGCGTGAAAGTTCAGTACGCATTCGGTCGCGCATTTCTTCTGCCGCTTTGACTGTGAAAGTCAATACCACGACTTCAGTTGGTAGCAAACCACGCCACTCCACCATATCTTCCCTGTCTTTAGCAGGGGATTGAAGCAATCCACCACTAAAGTCAACCTCGCGTGGGCCAGGTGGCAGAAGTCTCGTTGCCCTTTGGTCTTCTGAAAGATAGTGCTCTAGAACCCGTTGGACAATTGTAGCGGTTTTTCCTGTACCGGCTCCAGCGTCTAGGACAATGTGCATGTCTAGATTTAACCCAAGTGTTTGGCCACGATTCAATTCCATTTGCGGTCACCCCCTACAGTCGGAGCTAAACCACACACTTCTTTCACCGAACAATATGTGCATGTTAGGTCGCTTGGGGTAGGAATTACTCTGCCATTTTCCGACATTTCCCCAATACGTAATGCAGCGGTCAGACGGTGCCTAATCCATGCCCTAAATGGATTACTAGTTGGAGGTTCGCTAATCTCATTCGGCCGGCGATAGAGAGTTTGTGTGCTACACTCTACAGTTCCTATTCCGAGACTAGAAAGGTGAGTTTTGAACTCTGGGTCAGCCTCAATGTAAAACCCACTTTCTTCACCAACCTCAGATATCCCAACACCGATTACTCGATCACCAGGGTGTGTCACTTCCCACGCTCGAGCATACAAAGCGAGTTGCACGCCTTCTAAAAGTTCTCTAAGATGGCGGTCTCCTGATTTTCCTTTTCCTGGGCCTTCAAGTGATTTCAGGTCTCGAATTACCACTAGGCGTTGCGCATTCCAAGATTCACCCAAGTTAAGGTCAAGGGGACATTCTGAATCTTCTCCGGATTCATTGACAAATCTGCCATCTAATTCGGGGAATGGGATTATTTCCACCCGGTCAATCGTTCCCCTCAAACGAATTCCGGAAGGTACTCCTTCACCCGACTCAGGTAATTCCAACATGATTCCTTCCTTCTTTTCACCACTCGTCAGCGGCCATTCAATTGCTAGTAGTGCACTTGCATTTGCGGCTAATTCTGATTCTAACAAGCGGCCAAAACGGCCGCTTGCAGTTGCATCACCACCCTCATCAAGAGCCGCTTCATAGGGTTCAAGATTAAGCCCCACAAGGTCAAGGCGGCGCACTGTTGCAATTGCATCAGAATGACGTAGCCACGGTGCTTTCTCATCGACCATTTCCAATATCCGCCGGCGTAAAGTAGCCTCCTCAATTCCAGCCGCCCCAAGTGAATGTGGGGTGAGATTATCACGTTCAATCTCAACTTCCATTCCTAAGAATTCACAAATGAAGTCTGCCCACACTTCGTGGATGAGTAATCCCCGAGTACGAACATCGACATCATCATCCTCATCATCTTCACCTTCAGCACGAAGTCTTGTTGAAAGCCATCCTTTTCGTGGGCAAGATAACCATTGAGAAAGTCTACTTGGAGACCAAACTTTGGTTTTCCTGGATGGACCTCCAGTAAATCCATGCCGTAAATCGTGGTCATTAATGCCTGTTGAATTCGGCATCAGTGGGCGAGGGTCTATCGTCATCGCCTTGCTTGACCCCACCTTCAAACCGATGGTTGGCCAAGAAGGATGGAGGCGTGGTGGTTCTACCTTTGGACCTCTAGAAGTTGGTGTCATTTTCAATTCATCAACAGTTACAATCTCTCCATTTCTATCACTATTAAGATAGGGTTGTTCCTCACTACCAATTCTCGGTTGGCGAGATATTCTATCTTCAATTAGGATTGCATCAAGAGGAACGGTGATGGCACTGGGATTGAGAGGTACCTGCATTGGATATCTAGCATTATGGATTTCAATTCCATCTCGTTGGCGATAATCACGTTGATGACTACCGGTAACAACCAATTCAAATCCACCATCACCACTGCTGATGATATCTGATGGTCGAGCGCAAAGGAAAGGTCCCTCTCCCTCAATGAAAGAAAGACCCCATCGACAATCTTTTCCACCATCAATTCTGAAAACCTCTGCTGAGGAAATGAATTCAGGCAAACTTGGTGGTGACGAGGGATCCCATTTTGTGCCTACTAACCATTCTGATAGCGGAGTCGAAGGTTGCGATGAATCATCATCGTGGGCATCAAGAACGATAACCTCAGAACCACAATTTAGTAGGTGATACCAGAAGTGACGGGCCTCACGTAAACGATTATCAGGAGCTAGAACACCTAATTCAGAGCGCTCAGACTCGGAAAGCCCTGGGATTGAAGGAGGAGAAGTGTTCCAAGATTCTGAATCTAAATGAGTGAGAATTACTAATTCTGCATGGCAACCCAATGCTTCATCCGGAGTTAGGAGTTTCAGTTTTGAGGATGCCACTTGCTTCCCTGACAACGATGAAGAATCTATGAGAGTAAGGAGTTCATCAACCCAATCAAGTCCCCTTTGAGGTGGTGAATGGCCTAACAAACGTTGAGATTTCCTAAGTGTGTAGTGAGTTTCAA
>CAUZNH010000056.1:0-6352 GCA_963581345.1 Candidatus Thalassarchaeaceae archaeon
TCATCTCAGAGGCACAGACACTGGCTTTGAAAATTAGTGATGAGTTACCAAGTATTGTTCACGAGCCAAAAGTGGAACTTGGGGCAGAGGAAAACACCATTCGCGTTTGGTCACCAAATGGCCCTCTTGTTGCTTTGGGGGGGGCTGTGCAAAATCTTGACATTGTTTGGGTGCCAATCGGCCGTGATGAATTAGAGAATGTTTGGCGCCGTTTTGAACAAATTGTTTCAGACTTATTGTCTGCTGGTTATCCTGGCTGTATTGATTGTGCTGGGCCGGCTGCAACTGAACCATGGGATGAGGCTCAAAGCCGATTAGGATTTTGAAGTCGGCTCGGAAAAAATGAAAAATGACTGTTTGGCTCGGGGAACTACGTTCCCCTGTGGGGGTTAATACCTCCCAGTCTTCAACATGTTTTATCTAGGGTCGAGAGGGCGGGCAGAACTCGGATGCGGACTGAGTCGTTGGTGAACACAATTAGCCATCGCCGATTTCCTCGCTCGCGAGCGCACGTACGCGAAGCGACTTCAATGAGTTACATTGTTGAAGGCATAAAATGTGCCTGGAGGAGTATCCATGAAAATGTTAATAGTTGAATCAAAAGCCAAAGCGAAAACCATACAGAAATATCTTGGTAAGACTTACTTGGTACGGGCCTGTATGGGGCACGTTCAAGATTTACCAACAGGTAAACACAAGGACGCCCGTAAAGCCATGTGGGCATCAAAAGAGGACAGCCTACCACAACCACCTTGGGATTTCACACCACGGGCGAAAAAAACCGTTGATATGCTTCAAAATGATGCTAGTAAAGCAAATGTTGATGAAATTCTACTTGCAACTGACCCTGACCGTGAGGGGGAATTCATCGCTTGGCGTCTTAGTGAACTACTTGGCGATATTGCACCATGTCGAAGAATTGTTTTTCATGAAATCACTATGCCAGCAATAGAAGAAGCAATAGCTGCAGCATCTGAGATTGACATCAATTTAGTAGATGCTGCAAAAGTGAGAAGATTCATGGATAGATTAGTAGGTTATCGAACTTCAAAATTTGCCCGTTCATGGCGCTTGAAATCAATGGGTCGCGTCCAGACACCGACTCTTGGATTTGTAGTTGATAAAGAGTTGGAAAGAGAAGCATTCGTCCCAACCCCTTACTTTGCAGTTAAAGCAGATGCTCAAAGTATGAATTTCAACGCGAGATTTCATGAAACTGACGATAAAGACGCATGGCGTGATCAAGAAGGTAAATTTGATTCTAGCCGAACAAATGATGAGACACTAGCTAAATCAGCCTACGATTCTCTTGTGTCAGAAGATAATTTAAAAATCACCAATAATAAATCCTCAACATACACGAGGAGAGCTCAGCCACCTTTTACCACCGATGCACTTCTACAGTCTGCAGGTAGTAGATGGGGGAGTTGGACACCTAAGAGAACAATGAGAGTAGCCAGCGAGTTGTATAACGCTGGTCATATCACATACATCCGAACAGATTCAACCCGTACCAGTGGGACTGCACGAACATTAATCAAAGAACTGATTGAGAAAAGATGGGGTGGTGATCACGTAGGAGCAGGAGTGTTGGGTAAACAAGATGACAGTGCTCAAGATGCGCACGAAGCCATTCGCCCAACAAGGCCAGATGTACTTGCACCTGAAGGAATCGGTAATGATGAGTTACAACTCTATCAACTGATTTGGGCTCGCTTTACTGCTAGTCAGATGAATAATTCTGAGTATCAGCGGCGCTCATTGATTGCTGAGGTTAAAGGATTTTCAAAGACACTGACTGGCACTTATTCATGGCGTACCCACCCTGGTTGGGAAGCCGCATTTGAGAACATTACGACTTCTCATCCAAAAACATCTGAACCAGATTTCAACATTGAAGAGGGATCAACTTTGCAGATTGATAAGAATGATGACAGTCCATCCTATATTGAAGATGAGACAAAGCCACCTCGTAGATATCGTCAACACAGTCTTGTAACCGTAATGAAAGATGCGGGGATTGGTCGCCCCTCAACTTATGCGACAACAATTGCTAAGTTATTGGAACGGAAGTATGTCACTGACGAAAGTGGTTCACTAATTCCAACAGATGAAGGCCGTCTGTGTTGGTTAGAAGTCGCTCCAATGTATACTAGTAAGGATGGGGGAACTCAAGTTTCATTCTTATTTTCATCTGAATTTACAGCAGACATGGAGGAAAGGCTTGATGCTATTGAAGTTGGTAAAAGAGGCGCTCCATCAGTTTGGAATGGATTTACGCTGCATTTCAGAGAACTTCACACTGCTGCACAAGATATTCGTCGTTCAAAACCTACTCCTAATCAGATGAATAAGTTCAAACAATTAACCCGTAAAATGGAAGAGTCTGAAATCTCCGAACATCTCAGTAACCGAGAGCCTGAAACTCTTTCAGGTTCAGAGATGAGTGATGTCATCAAAGCACTTCTAGAGTTAGGGTCACCTCCTGCTACTGAAAAGCAAGCAAAGTTCGTAATCTCACTAGTTGATGATATTGAAGGCCTTGAACTCAATGAGGCCTTAGCGACGGTGAAATTAGAAGATATTGACGACATGACAATGGAACATGCGAGTGAATTGATTAATACTCTCATTGAGAAGAGGGATGAAATCCCACGCCCAGCAAGTGATAAACAACTCAATTTGATTAAGAAGAAAATAGAACAATTGGAATCCACTGAAGCAGATGTTTGTAAATTAGTTGGAGCAGACACGTTGTTAGAACTAACTGGTGGTCGGAAAGGTACTGCTAGTACACTCATCACTGAACTCATCAACAAAACCGGCGGCCCTCGACGCGGAAGAGGGAAAAAGCGTGGTGGAAAGGGAAAAAAGAAGTAAAATCCTGAAAATATGTGAATTACCGTGTGGCAAACTACGATAGAGGTCACCACCCCGCGTTAGTCAATGTCTAGGCATTCAGTTGATGTTCTCATAGTCGGTGCTGGGCCAGTTGGTGGCTATTTAGCCGAGAAATTGGCATCTTCAGGGCTTGCGGTACTTCTTCTTGAAGAACACAAAGAGGTAGGTAGACCCTTCCAATGTGCTGGTCTAGTTAACCCTGATGCGATGGAGAAAGTTGGACTTGAGTCAACTATTCTTACTTCTGTTTGGGGTGCGAGAATCCATAGCCCTAAAGGGACCTGTGTAGAAGTTGGTGAACCTGGAGAAATTAAAACTCACGTAGTTTGCCGTAAATTGTTTGATGAAGGAGTTGTGTCAAAAGCCTTAGACAAAGGGTCTGATATTTGGTTGAATTCCCGCCCAGTTTCTGCTGAGGTATCTAAAGATAATATTGTAGTAACCGTTGACAAAGGAGGCCAAACAGTTGAGGTTGAAGCATCGCTTTTATGTGGTGCGGATGGTGCACATTCATGGGTTCGTCGTTACTTCAAAATGGGACGCCCCACAGAATTGATGATTGGCTTTCAGGCTGAATTAGTTGGTTATTCGGGAGCTGAAGGGCGCCTTGACATGTTCACTGGTGAAGATGTTGCTCCAGGACTTTTCGCATGGGCAATTCCTAGTGGTAGGAGTTGGAGGATTGGGGTTTGGTCTCGTGCAAATGACTTGAAAGGGCGAAGTTGTGAGCAACTATACGAAACTCTCCTCACCCATCCGATCTGGAAAGAGAGATTTGCGGGTGCTAAAGAAGTGGCAAGGTATTGTGGCCCTCTTCCTTGTGGGATTGTGGCTCATCCAGTTAAACAGCGAGTCGCCCTATTTGGTGACGCCGTTGGATTGTGTAAACCAACAACTGGGGGTGGAATAGGAAAAGCATTCCAACAAATTGATGAAATGGCTGATGGCCTAATCAAAGCAGTACGGTCCAATCGACTTTCACTCTCTGAGATGAAACGAATCGCGAAACCGTTGAAAGCGATGAAAAAAGACCAAAAGAGAGCGAGAATATTACGTGATTTATTCCTTACAGATTGTGATGATGAAAAATTAGAACAAACTTTCAAAACTTTCGCAAAGCCGCAAGTCGTTAAATTAATCAATCAAAATGGAGATATTGAAAAACCAGTTGCACTAGGTATCAAGATGCTGAAAGAGGTGCCTGAATTTAGGAGCATGGCTGCAGGGGCTACTTGGGCATTACTCAAGGGGTGAGTAAATTGGCAAAATGGACACATCTTAGCATGAGATTCCCTCCTTTTGATGCACCTTCTCACATCCCAAAGGAGATGTATAAAACAGATATTTATTGGCCACACCGAGATAAAAAAGAGAATGATTTGTCTATTGGTTCGGCTAATGGTTGGTTCATTCACCGTGTAGTTTCCGATGACTTACCAAACTCTGCCAAATTAATTACTGAGCATGACTCTAAAACTGAAACTGAGAAACTACTTTCATCTCGTATAGGTTGGGGGTTATCCCCTCACCCATTACATTCTATAGCAAGGAGATGGATACCATACGGTGTTGTCATTCTAATTTTTGCAATTGTAATGCACGTACTTGAACCAGTCCTGCTAGGTGGTGGTTTTATTTCGGAAAGGATTGCAGGTAGCATTAATTTAGGTCTCTTGGA
The DNA here is from genome assembly GCA_963581345.1 of Candidatus Thalassarchaeaceae archaeon. Classification (GTDB taxonomy): domain Archaea; phylum Thermoplasmatota; class Poseidoniia; order Poseidoniales; family Thalassarchaeaceae; genus MGIIb-Q1. The sequence goes on from CAUZNH010000056.1 coordinate 4,580, forward strand.
TTATCCAATATTATTTGTGATGGCGGCACCTTTCGTCGCGATTCCTATTATTTTTAGGGTGCTTGGCAATGTTGCAGATATAAGGCGCCAACATATGTTTAAAAATAATTTACCTAAATCTCCAAAAATTACTGTCAGCAACCCTAGTACAACTGGTCCAATAAAGGTGAAAGTAACGATTCCTGACCAATTAGAAAACCGTGAATTGTATGGTTATATTCGGGTTGGATTGTTACCCCCGCACCGAAATGCAATGATGTCAGCGTTGAGTGGTGGTGAATTGGATTATCCACCAGTGGGTCTTTCAACTCTACTTCCTATTGGATGGATGAAACATGCTGATGATGGGTCTGGAATCGGTGAGTCAACACCTATGTTGATTGGCAGGGGATCTAGTAGCCTCTTCATTGAACCAATGCGGATTCAAGTGAATGGGCCTAGACAATCAATTTCCTCAGATGTTGAGATTGAATTAGAAACCCCAAATGGACCTTGGCCAGCTAGTGAGTATGGGCCATTTGTCAACATAAATTGGGAACTGGTACTTGAATTCCATAGTGGGCGCAATCGGCCTCTATATTGGATTGAGAGGCTTAGTGTTAGGTCGATAGACAATTCGCACTCGGTGCCGCAATTAATTGCCCATGGCGGTCGACTAGAGTCAACTTGATGGCAACCTTACTTTTGTTCCCAAATTATTTGACTTGGTACTGTTTCGGTAAATCGTGCACAAAAAGGCTTTACTCGCGAGTATGCTGGTTTCAGTCTTACTTTTTTCAGGTTGCTTCGGCTTTTTTGATGAGAGTTCTGATATCACAGATACAATAGATGAATCTCCGTTGATAGTAGCAAATGATGTTGCTGATATCAATTATGGAGGTTCGGTGCATGTTAGTGGAGGCGTTACTGATGAACTGCCATCTAAAGCAAGAGTGACTATAGCATTCTCAATACCTTGGGGTACTGTTTACGAAACCCCTGACGATGAGGGTAATTGGCAGTTTAGTCTTGGCGGCCTTGAACCAGGTGATTACAATGTATCCTTCACAGTAGTTGATGATAATGACCAATCTTCTGATACTATTACCAAGAGTTTTACCGTACATCCACCTGCTGAACAGAATGTTGTAATGGTTATTTGGAGATCCGATATTCGTTACGAAGTTGGCGAAGAAACCTCAATAACAGGACAATTAACACATCCCACACTATCTTCATGCACACTCACCTATTCTCTCATTTCAGATGGTGAACCTACATCTGATCCAATAAATTATGATAATTCAAGCGGAATGTTTTCAATTTCATTAGGCGTTTTGAGCGGGTATACCAATGGGACTGTTACGGCAAGTTGTGGCCAATATACCATTTCAGAAGATAGTGTATTAGTTTTCATCCAGCCTTTGGAACAACCGATATCAGACCTTGATGGGGATGGTGTGGCTGATGAATTTGACGATTGTGAAGATGGTGAATCGTTCTCATCTTCTTTTACCACAGATTATGATTCTGATGGGTGTTACGATCTATCCGAAGACCTTGATGACGATAATGATGGCTTGGGTGATACAATTGATAATTGTCAAAAGGGAATTCTTGGCTGGCTTTCAACACCTATAGTTGACAAAGATAGTGATGGTTGCCGTGACATAGATGAAGATGATGATGATGATGGAGATACTATCCTAGACCTAGTCGACTCATGTTTAGATTCTCCTTATGGTTGGGTCTCTAACTTTGTCACCGATTACGATAGAGATGGATGCCGCGATT
>CAUZNH010000057.1:0-6327 GCA_963581345.1 Candidatus Thalassarchaeaceae archaeon
AACTTCTTGACAAACATCCTCACCGTATTCTTCTGCGAACTGATAACCCACGCGGGTTAGGTACAGCGTTCCTTCCTCACGAAGATGTGTATGGGGTCCGCTTCCCAAAAAATGATGAGTTAGTGGTTGAAACCAATAACCTCTCATCTGTGCATCAAGCTCTTCCAGGTATCTGTCATAAGAGTGGAATCAGAGTTACTGCGATTGAGAATCCAGATGATAACTTAGAATCCTTACTTGGATATTTAATTGAGGGTAGGTCATGAATATGGAAGACGACCCAACTGATTTCATTAGGACACCGGATGTTGTGGCGGAATCCCCTCCGCCTGAATCAATTCCTCAAACTTTTGAGCAGCAGGTTGAGGATGCAAGAAATACACAGATGCTTGAAGCCGCACAACTAACAGAACCTACTCAACAGAGTATGCCCGCTGCTGCGGCTGGGGCCGCTGTAGCACAGATTCAGAGAGTTCAGGCCCAAGCTGCACATGTGATGAGACCTCTAACAAATACTGTTTGGAGTAAGTTAGACCGTAAGGCTACAGCGGTAACAGAATTCACATTGCGTCAGTACCGGACCAAGAATTCAACTTGGGTTGTGCTAGGCATCGGAATGGTGTTCGTCGCCATGGTTTTGATGTTTTATGGTGAAGCAATGTCATCAGGTTTTGATTCCGTTGACAATGATGGTGATTCTTATGATTATGATGGGGATGGATACCCAACGGGGCAAGAGAGAATTTACGGCACAAATCCATGGGATGAAAATAGCCACCCCGACCCTGAATTGGTTGCACCGGACCCTCCTGAAAAATGGATTGACGAAGATGGAATTGATTGGGATGGCGATTATTCTAACTCTAATCAAGGATATGATGACGACGGAGACTGCACAGGTGAGGGGTGGGTGGATTCTGAATCTTTTGAACTTCCTTACAATCAAGATACAAACCGCGATGGGATTAACTGTAATGTTCGATATACAATGAATTCAACTACCCAAACAATATACCTGATAAATGCTGATCCTAATGTTGATGAAGACCCAGATGATGAGGAATTTCTCAAAGAATCACTTCACAGGGCATTCGTTCTAGGGTTTGGGAAAATTGGATTCGCCTTCTTAATTGGAATCTTCGTCCCTTTATTCCTCGCAACAGGGTTGGTCCGTGACGAGATGGAGAGAGGCACACTTCACTATATCATGGGTAAGCCGATAGCACGGGCTGAAATTCTTGCTTACCGGCTTCTAGGATATATTGCTCTTGTTTGGCCTTACGCCACGGTGTTAATCCTCATCACTGCTATTGTCACAGGCTTCCTCGCTCCTTCAGATTCAATATTCAGATTCCATGACATGTCAGCTTGGCTGGGGATATTATTAGCGTCTTGGCTGATGATGTTAGCATACGGCACAATTTTCTGTACATTAGGAGTTGTTAGCCCGAAATTTGGTTTGTGGATTGCAATTGGCTTTGGTGTGTGGGAATTTGCAATGGCGATGATTTCACTCGGTGCACCAAATTTCCCGCTTACTTGGTTATCGGTTTCACATTGGGGGATTGAAATTATCAATTGTACATCTGTTTTGGCTTATCCAGATCAAAGTTACTTGATAGAAATTGCTAGTATGAATGGCGATTGGGGTAGTGAGGCTGCATTAGCAGGATTCTACAGTCCACCAAGTGTAGTTGCGGGAAGTCCTTTCGCCTCATTACTAATCTCAATTCTTGTCTTGGTATTATTCACCGTTTTCGCTCTGTTTATTGGTCAGTCTAGCCTTAAGCGAAAGGAACTAAATTGAGGCTTCAATATGTTGGACCCTAATCTCGATGAGCCTTCAAGTAAATGGGGTGAACTAGAGAAGTTTGAGGGTGATTTTTCTTCATTCTGGAATCTTGACACTCTTCCGCCACTTAGACGCCTTTCATGGTGGTGGTGGTGGTGGCTAGTTCTCATTCCCGACAAAGAAAGGCCAGGACATAGTAAACAGCTGATGGTGCTTTGGTCAACCCGTGATTGTGAGCGTATTGATGTCAGCGGATTCGATTGGGAAGGTGGTGGCAGAACTCATACTGATGACGACGGTGGAATCGTTTTCCCAGGTATGGTAGCCTCTTGGTGGTTTGATGGTGAAAAGGTGTTTGAACCACTCGTGCTAAGAGAGGCGAGGATGGCATCTATTTGCTCAGACCATCCGTTGTGGGGTGCCCAAGAGGCGGACGGCGGCGGTGCTGTAATCCCAATTCTCAAAGATGATTTATCCATGGGATTAGCAGCCGATAGAAGCAATTTTTGGCTTAAATTAACTTCTGATGAGAAGGCGATATCAGCAGGTTCTCCCGAAAAATTTGATTTGAAAATGACGCCATGGAATAGAGAAATTTCTGCTCTTGAATACAAACATAATGTATACGCAGGAAATATGGGTTACGATATTTTGAGAATTCATGGAACTAAGTGCAGTGGGACAATTGATGGCGAAGAAGTAGAAGGGACTGCATATTTCCAAAAAGTGACGGTTCAGGCCCCATCAATTCCGTGGTTTTGGGGAATGCTACATTTTGATGATGGCTCATATCTAGATTGGTGGTTACCCCACATTTCACTTTCCGTAACAGCGAAAGATTCTGATCCATGGAAATTGAGAGATTTTACTCGCCTACCTTTAGCAGGTGCTGGTATGTTCAAAGATGCTGGCCGGCAACGAACTGAAAAGTTTGAACGCTGCGAGGTCAAACTAATCCAACCAAAAGGAGATGATGCCGAATATGATTCGGATAATAATCCTCTACCAAAATTTCACATTAGGATGTGGAACGGCCGTACTCAAATTGGATTAGTAGTGAGAGCAGTAGGAAGGGCTCATTGGTCATTTAACCAGCCAACACGAGCCCATTTGACGAGTCATTTCACCTACAATGAGTACCCTCTAAAGGTTGAGCAAATCACTGTGTTAGATGAGAAAGGAGTTCGTACACTGGGTGATTGGGAGTGGATTCATGGAAACGCGGAGCATAGTTGGGGAGTGTTACACTAGCCCGTAGTTATGTGAATAGAATCATATACAGCCGGTTCCCTTAAGATTTTGAAGCCAAAGAGGTTATTTCATGTCAGAAGCAGATATTGTCCAGCAAATGAAAGCGAAAATTGATTCACAGCAAGTTCAAGAAAGGTTCGATATGACATCGTACGAAACTGCATATTATTACTGCAGGCCTACGTTTTTTGCATTCTTAGCCAAATATGTGCTTTGTGCCCTAGTGTTACTAGTTCACCTACTGTTTTGGTGGGTAAATAAATCTGATGGACTTGGTGATGATGCCAATGGATTATTGCAAATGTTGGTTTCAATTGTTGATTTCCTCGGCATCACTGGATTCGTTTCCATAATGCTGATTGTTACGTGGTTGAATAGATTCATGAATTGGTCATCAAGTGGAACTTGGTATACAACCTCACTGCTTATTGTAACATTCACGCCAGGTCTATTCGTTGCAGACAATGTGATAGCCACCGTTATGGGTTGGTTTGGCAGCGATTTCTCAGGAGTTATTCCCTTTGACTGGAAAGATTCCTGGTATCTCATTTTGGGTGTTGTTTACTCCACAGCATTATTCCTTTTGACCACATGGTATAGTCGATCCTTCACATACGGGGTTTCCGATAGGGCAGTATATTTGAAGAAGGATTTCATGCTAACCCACACAATGCATAAAATCGACATGGTTGATATTGACAACATGAAATTGAGCCAACCTTGGTATGGTCGAATTCTTGGTTTTGGCACCGTGAATATGCTGACTGGTAGCGGATTTGGAGTAAGAGAACACACTGCTTCAGTGTCAACAGGTGGTATTGGTGATGTGGCATCAGCAATTTCTGATGATGTCGGTTTTGTTCGAAAATTATTCCGAGGTATGATTTTCATGGTATCTCTCCAAAGAACTAGAGAAGAGATGAACACGTCTGAGCCCGAGGATTGCATGTATGGTATCCGTAAACCTTCTGATGTCTACAAACTCGTTAATGAATTGAAAGAGGGCATGAGAAGCCAATCTACTGGACAGGGTACAGGGCAGCGTGCAGCTGACCCGGCGCAACCGATTGAAGAAGAGGCAGCAACCCCTGAACCTAACGAACCTCTTGATGACCTTGATGCAGACATGGATTTGAATTGATTATCCACTTGGTCGCGAGCGTTTGATTCATAGATGAGTTGCTGTCAGCGGGTGCTATAACGAGGGGCTTAGTATGAGTGAGGAATTAATGAAATCAGCAATTGAGATGTTTAGAGAAGGTAATTTGGAGGGCGCTGTGGCAGAACTTGACGAGAAAATTAAGTCAAACCCTGGCATCGCTGATTTACATCACACATATGCGGAATTTGCAAATATGCTCAACACAGATGCTCAAGATGACATCATTCCTGGTGGGAAAATCATGATGAATTACAAGAAGGCTATGGAATTAGACGAAGAGAAAGATGAGTACATAGCTGACTTCGCAGGATTTGCTTTAGAATGTAGACGAGTGCCTATTGCTGTGAAAGAATTTCAACGCTATAGCCGCCGTCTTGAACTTGCAGATAGTCCCGTTGATGACATTCTTTACAATGCTGCGAGAAATATTGTTGATACCATCGAGGTAATCGACCCTGAAAAATCAAATCCAATGGTTATGCCTTGGCTAAAACAAGCACTGATATGGTCTGTTGGCGGCCTAGGATACTCTCCTGAGGACGCTGCTGAATTATTGACTGAAGAGTGAAGCATATGGCCGAGATGGTCGGCATCGCTTTTGCTTTCTCTTACATCGGCGACGCCTTTCACGGTAGTCAAATTCAACCAGAAGTAAGAACGGTCCAAAAAGACTTGCAGATAGCCTTCCATAAGGCGAAATTCGCTGGCTCAAATCCATCACTTCGTTTTTCGAGCCGAACTGACGCAGGAGTAACAGCTCGCATGAATGTCGCAGTTTGTGTGATTAAGAAATCGGTGTGGCAGAAGATGGGTGATTTGAGATTCCGGCGCGCTCTAAATGACCATCTCAAAGATGTAGTCGTGTGGGCCGCTGAAGAAACTAGTGAGGATTGGAATCCAAGAATGGCATCCCGCCGAGTATACCGATATCGGTTGGAAACCATGCGCCAATTCAACAAACCTCATGACGAAGGTAAACTTCTTGAAACGATGAAACTGTTTGAAGGAACTCACGATTTCACCGGTTATTGCAGACCAGAAGAAGGGAGGATAACCACTAGAACAGTTGATTATTGTAAACCGTGGAGTATTGATGGTAGGCTAGTAGGATTTGAAATAGCCGCACAGTCATTTCTTTGGAATCAAGTACGAAGAATAGCCTGGGCAATGAGCGAGGTAGCTCTAGGGACTAGTTCTATTGAAGTAATACGGGAAGCACTGGAGAAGGGTGAACAACCCCCATTTTTCGGGTTAGGGCCTTCAAAATGGCTAACACTTTGGGCAATTGAGTATGAGGACATATCCTTCACTGACAAATCTGGGGGCCTTTTTGAAAACCTCTCTGCACCCCCTACCGGTATCAATGGTAGGCAATTTGAGATTTGGCAGCAATCTGCAGACCATGAACAAAAACAATTACTTCTCAACAGTTGGCTTTCCTATCTCTAATATGATAGGAGAACTTCATCCCCATCTATGAGATCAAATGCTTCTCTAAGAAATGCCGAAGCAATAACTTCCACAACATCGGTATGGCGTGTAAGGTCTGGAATCAGAATGGCACAATTGTCGGTTGCTGCTTCGTGCCCTCCAACTGTATTTATGGTTGCAAGGATTGCTGTTGCACCTCCAAATGAACGGCCTTCGCGTTCAAATCCTTGAATCCGATGAATCATTATTTCAGTCATATCAATATCATCAGCGGCTTTTCTAACACTCTCCTCAATTCCAGCGGTTTCAATGCCAGCCGCATTTCTCATGGCGAGGTAGCGAACAAAAAATTCTCCTTCAACTTTGACATTGAGAGTCCCAGGCCAAGCAGTGACTCCGAGAACCTGTTTGAATTGGTCTTGGTAATGTGGTTGTGCCATGAAGATGTGTGCTCTGCCAAGCCCGCTACTAACCGTGCCGCGCAACTCCATTGCCAACCCTAACGCATTCACCTTATGCTATTTTCTTAATGATAAAGTGAAATCATGAATGAACATTGGTTAATCATTTAGCAAATCATTTAGCCATTCTTTAATCCTAATTAATTCAGGCATGATGACTTCATGCCCCATTCTATAGCCATTCCACTCGCATGGGTTCCCTGCGGCAACCATGCTTTCAAGGGCGGCTC
>CAUZNH010000058.1:0-6319 GCA_963581345.1 Candidatus Thalassarchaeaceae archaeon
GATAGGTGGTGTTGAAGGTAGTGAATGGCAGGTTTCTGCTCAAGATGCGCAACCTGATTCCACCATTTCAGCATCCCTATCTCCGAAATCAGGCCCACCACAACCTGCTGTAATACCAAAACAGGAAGTGAAAGAGGAAATCGTTGAAGATACTCCTCCTGCTGGGCCAGCAAGTCAAACAGTTCCTGCAATACCGGCTGGAGAACATCCAGAGGGACTTGAACAACAGGTAGTGGAGACGGTTGCGAAGCACACAGGTTACCCTACTGATTTCATTGAACTTGACCAAGACTTAGAAGGTGAATTGGGAATTGACACGGTCAAGCAGGCAGAAATAATGGCCGACTTACGGGAGACATTTTCCTTGCCAGTTGATGATTCATTTCAGTTACGTGACCATCCAACGCTAAATCACATGATTAGTTACATTGTCAGTATGGGTGAGGGAAGTGAAGAGCAACAAAACCCCCAAGAAGAGCAACCCTTGCAGAGTAGTACTGTGGACGAAGAGTCGGTTGTGAGTAATTCTCCTAGTCTAGAGAATACCGATAGTGATGTTGAGTCAGGTGTCCTTTCAATTGTTGTAAAGCACACTGGGTATCCAGAAGATTTCCTTGAGTTAGATCAAGATTTAGAAGGTGAATTGGGGATTGATACAGTCAAGCAAGCGGAGATTATGGCCGATTGCCGTGAACATTTTTCCTTACCTGTAGATGAATCATTCCAATTGCGTGATTATCCAACTCTTGCCCACATGATATCCTACATAGGTTCGATGAGCGGAGGCGAACCGGTGGTAACATTAGATTCTGAACTAGAGGAAAAAGAAGTTGCATCTGCTAAACCGGAGTTAGAGGTGGTTGAACCATCTCCTTCAGAAAACCCTGTTGAAAGTACAGTTCGGCGCTGGGTAGTTGAAGTTGAGGAAGCGGATGAATCTGAAGCCCATCCAATAGATATGGCTGGTTCATACATCATCGTGACTGATGATTCATGGGGGCTCGGAAATGCCATCTGTAAGCAACTTGAATCAAGTGGTTCTGAAGCTGTTAGGTTGATGTTAGACCCTAGCATCACTTCAAAGATTAAAATTGAAAAAGATGGGGGGATTGATATCATCATACTAGACCCAGGGAACCAAGACCACCTTTCTCAATTTGGTGAAATCATTGCAGATTTAGACATTGCAGGAGTTATCCATACTGCTCCTTGTACTTTAGCAGGGATTGCTTGGGCCGAGGTTACTAGCCAGCAACAAACACAGATGGTATGCCATGGTTTATTTGGGGTATTGCAACAAATAGATGCAAAGTTGGCAAACCGTAGTGATGGAATTGTTTGTTCAATTTCAGCACTCGATGGACGGCATGGGAATGGCGGATATCGATTTAATCCATTAGGGGCTGGTGCCCACGGAATCGTCAAATCGTTTGGTAGAGAGAGACCAAACATCAGGGCTAGAGCAATTGATGTTGCACCTGAACTTTTGGTGAACACAGACAAATTGGCGGCGACAATACTCAGCGAAATTGAGCACATGGGCCCGCGTGAAATTGGGATTGATGGTGATGGGAGAAGGTGGCAGGTATGCATCTATGATGAACCTCATGAATCCGAGCCACAGTCGCTAAATTCCGAAGATGTGTTCATTGTATCCGGAGGTGGTTCTGGAGTTACTGCTGCCTGTATAGTTGGTTTAGCACGAGCAAACCGAGGTATTGGTTGTCACTTTGCATTACTTGGACGAACTAAACTTGATGACTCACTTTCAAGTTTAGCCGATGCCCCAGAAGAAACATTGCAGCAAATGAAGATGGAACTGCGAAAACAGATGCAGCGCGATTCGAAGTCCGGCAAAGTTACAATCGTTGATTGGGAAAATACATGGTCAAAGATTGAGCGCTCAATTGACATTCATAAAACCCTTTCAGATATAGAAGAAAGTGGTAACACTGCTACCTATCATATCTGTGATGTGACAGTTAGTAAAAAGGTCAGAAAGGTCCTCAAGAAGTTGAAGAAGAGGAACTCCGCAATTACTGGAATAATTCACGGAGCAGGAATTGAAGATTCAAAGGTGGTTGCTGACAAAGATTGGGATACCTTCAGCAATGTGATGTCTGTCAAAGTTGATGGTTGGCAATCTCTAGTTAATGCTGTTAAAGACCATAGCACACAATTACGGTATTGCTGTGCCTTCACCTCAATTGCAGGGCGATTCGGCAATGGTGGGCAAGTTGATTATGCTGCAGCAAATAGTATTCTTGATGCAGAAATGTCGCGCCTCGCTCACATTGAATCAGAACCTCATGGCGTTGCTTTGGCATGGACTGGTTGGCAAGATGTTGGGATGGCAACCCGTGGTTCAATCGAAAAGGTGTTTGAGGAAGCAGGTATTGAGACCGTTTCAGTTGAGCAGGGTGTTTCATTGTTCGTCGATGAAGTGATGCGTGGTGGTAAACGCAAAGTAGTACTTGCAGGAAATCTCGGAGTTCTGAATGATGATGGATCTGACCGAGAGCCACCACAACGATTACCGCCAGATGTTTCAGCGTTGTTAGCTGACGCCGAGCGTTTTCCATTTGTAGACAAAGTTGTGGCTCACCAGCCATTTGACACACTTTCATATGAGTGCACATTAGATGTCAATAGTTACCCATTCCTAGAAGACCATGCAATCGATAACGTGCCATACCATCCTGGGGTAATGGCTCTTGAGATGTTTTCACAAGGTGCACAATTGTTGTGGCCTCCATGTGCTGTAATAGGATTTGCAGGAGTGAGGTTTGGCCTGCCAATTAAATTACTCAAGCAAGAGCAAAAGTTGAGGGTAGTTGCTGAATTCTCACATCAAAATTCAGAAAATGTATGGGTTAAGTGCCGATTGGAATCAGATTTGATGACTAAATCGGGGGAGATATTTGGAGAACCAACAATCCATCACAACGGATTAGTGAGGATGTTAAAGAGAGATGCCGACCGAGGATTGTTGAAGTTACCATCGATTGGAACTCCTTCAAGAGGCGGCGTTGTTTTAGGTTCAGATTTTGTTTATCAACGCTTCTTCCATGGTCCAAGATTCCAATCACATGGTGGGATTTTAGGTGGATGTAGTATTGATGATATGTTTGGAGTAGATGGAATTGCATTATCTCGGCACCAGTTAGCAAACACAAATCAATTCTCAGTTGAAGATGTTACATTAGAAGCTCAACCGATGTTGATTGAAGCGTGTTTCCAGAATGCTGGAATGCTGGCAATGGAAATAGATGGTTTGCAATCTCTTCCTGTCGGAATTGAGATGCTTGAATTGATTAGGGTTCCTGAAAAGACAGATTCACTAAGAATGCGCGCTGTGAGGAGAGGTGCAGAAGATGATGGCGTCACCATTCACGATTGCTTGGTTGTGGATCAGGATGGTAAACCAGTTGTTTCCATCAAAGGCTTGCGATTGAAGGGAATGGCTCCCATTTCAGAAGATGATTCATTTTCGTTGAATCGCAATTGAAAAATTGAATTTCCAATTGGTGAATGGGATGTGGGAACCGGCATCAAAACCCATTTCTTTGAATATTCCCGAAACTGTTGAAGGAGATTTTGATGCTGTCTGGATGAAGACGCGAATCACTTCACCAACGGATTCAATACCCGATATATCCAATCTTCATTTTGTAGACCCCATTGAGGCTCAGTCATTCAAAGTTGCAAAACGTGCCGAAGAACATGCTTCAGGCCGATATCTCATTGGCTATCTTCTACAACAAAACGGGTATGATGTCAAGGATTACCAAATCAAGAGGGACGAAAACCGGAGACCAATTCTAATTGGTCCAGAACCTATTTCAATTTCTATCACCCATAGTGGTGGCTTTGCTGCTGCTATTATCGGACCAACTGAACAGTCAGTGGGTATTGATGTAGAACCTGATTCTGGTCGTCAGCGTAATTTGTTACCACTGATGGCTTCAGGAGATGAATTGACAAAACTTGAGGCAGTATGGGACCAAAATCCCGAAACAGCAAGCACACTAACCAATCAGGTTTGGGTTGTTAAAGAGGCGATACAAAAAGCCACAGGGCTTGGAATGGGTCTTGCACCACAATCTTTTGAGGTAATAGGGAAAGAAGTAATCACAATTAATTCTCAATTATATCGTATCCATTCTTGGCAACCATTTCTTGCTGGTCAGGAAACCAATGTGGCTCTAGCCCACATAACAGATAGACTGTAGTAGTGTTACTCACTAATCTCAGCATCAATTACATTCTCACTAGCGTCAATGCGTTTCGCTAGCAAGTATGTGAATGCAATTGCAATAATCCAAAGTGGCACATTAGCTCTGTAGAATATCTCGTATGAGGCGATGTCAGTCTTACCTGAGGATATCAGGTAGCCCAGCACGAAGAAACCGGCAAGAATACCGATTGATTGGCCTAAGAAAGCAACAAGGCTTGCCATACCAATTCCACGATTTCGCTCATCATCATTGGTGAACTTGGCCATTAGCGCATCATTAGACACCAACAGCATTGGGTAAATTGGCACAACAAAGATTAGCACAGCAATCATTGGTGGAAGGCCGATGCTGAAAATTGACCACAGAGTACCATAGGCTGCTGCTGACCAGAGTAGAACAGTCTGTGGCCCCCGGTCATCGCATACCCTTCCAATTACAGCGTACAAGATTAGGACAGCAATCACAGCCCATGCTTCTAACAATCCAGTGAAGTCAACATCAAATCCGACAACTTCGAGGTAACGTAGGGCAGTTAGAACAACAGCTCCACGTGGGATTGCAACGAGCATCACTCCTAAGAGACATAGAAGTGCCCATTTACTTTCAAAACGAAGCATGCCTCGGAACATTGACATTTTTTCGGAAATTGTTAATTTAACCACCTCTGGTTTTTTACCGCCTTTCAACATCCATACTGGCCAGGAAAACTCATCTCCTTCAAATTGTAATATCATCCACGCACCAAACAGCAAGGCGGGAACTGATAATACAACAATACCAAGCATTGCAAATGTGGTGCTCATTGGCAACAAAGTGACATATAATTTACTGCATACCATTGATCCAATCGCTGCCGCAAACGAGGCAAACGCGTACAATACCCCAAGGAACTCACCTTTCTGTTCAGGATACCATTCGGTACCAACAGCAACCCCCATTCGAACCGCTGAGAATAGAGCAACCTGTAAAGTTGAGGCAATGATGTAACCCTCAAGAGGCATGAATGGGAATGTTAGCATCAGTAAACTTGCTCCAATAACTCCAAATGCCATCAGTTGCTTACGATGACCCCATTTATCTGCAATCGCACCCCAAATAGGGCCAAATGCTCCAAGAGCAAAAGCAAGTAAACACAGATGTAGAATCACAATATCTTCCGTAGCACCCAACTCTCGGGTGTGAAATGTATAGAGGATGAGAGCGTTATTTATCCCAGCAATCAAAAATGTAGTTGCCAAAACTAGGCGTTTCAAATCACCTTCTTTACCAGGTCCATGTCCTGTCTCCTTTCCTTTCTCCTCAAGGGTTTTGTATCTCCCCTTGAGCCAAAATCCAACTCCAATGAGAACTGGTATTGTTAGGATAAACAATATGTCCTTGAGTCCACTAGAAAGGATGCTAGGTCCCTTTGGGTCCATCATTTCAACGACTTGATTTGTCATGCCGTTGAGTCCTGATGAATCATTCCACATTACGTGGGCTGAGAGAACTACCCCGTCGTGCCACTCTTCAATTTCCCAGCGATAGATTCCATTGTCTGATTTTATCCCCTCTCCAGTTGGCTGAAGCATTAGTTCTTTGCCACCGTCATCAGCGTGTAAGGCTAGAGTTTCTTCCACCAGTTGTTCTTCGCCAAGAGCCCAGCGTGCCTGAACAGCCCAAACCACTTCACTGCGAGAGTAGTTCTCTCCCTCGCCCCTAAATGGTGTTCCTTCATTCTCTAGATAGGGGTCATCAATTTGATACATTCCAGCAGATATTGTTAGGTTGGTTGGTGTTTCTGATGAACCCCAGTGGATTGTGCACTCACTATTCTCTATACCTACAAGCACCTCGTCGCTATTGACAGTCCACCGGATTGAAAGAGTTTGGTCAATTGAAATGTTATCTGGTAAATTACCACCTGTGAAATCAATGCGTTGTTTCTCTTCAGAAAGTGATATCCCACCACTATTCACTTGGTCCAATTCAGTGCCATCAATGAAAAGGGTGAGGTCAATATTAACCGGTCCATCACCACTTGCCCAAAGTGAGAAATTCCAATCTTCACTTCCAATTGGAGCATCACGAACAAAATTAGG
>CAUZNH010000059.1:0-6302 GCA_963581345.1 Candidatus Thalassarchaeaceae archaeon
ACGTCCCACACTTGTGTATTTGAGCGACTTGGTCCTGAGCATTTCCGTGCATGTGGATTGTCATTCCATCGCTTCCACTTCCGAGATAATCTCCGACACTACCAAAGACATCAATCTTCACATCAGAGGTTTCCATTCCAAAGCCGTTGCCAATGAACCGGTGTCCCTTGCAGTGTGTAACCATGAAATTTCTCCAGCCCGCTTGGTGCAGTGCAATTAATTCTCTAGCGAGTGAATCTATTCCTTCAATCGGATAGGGTCTAGCGTCTACAACTATTGCTTGAGTTGGGTTTTGAGGTTTGGGCAGATGTCCGGGGGATTTCTGCCCAGAGAAATATTCACAGGGGGTTGTTCCAGCGTGATTGAGAATTCCCATTATTGCATCTTCAACACAATCTAGCCATCTGCTTGTTCTAAGTGCACCTGTGTCATATTTTCTGTTTAATAGGAGGCAAAGCAAGTCAACTGCTTGCTGGCGTGACTGTTGGCTAGCGTAAGAGCCAATTTCTGAAAGAAGGCCGAGGGCTGCCGGCCAGTCGAAAGTTGGGAAAGTGGCAACAATTTGTGGAAATACCTCGTTTGTAGCCCACTCAGAAGGCCAATCAAATCCTGATTCCATAGCCGCTGGTTCAATGTTGAAATTTCCTTCAGGATGGGTATTCACGGTGGCATCAAATTTGTTGGTTATAGTTAGTTCATGTCCGCCGTTGTTATCGGGGTTGATATCAAAAATGAATGAACCACCATCGGTGTAAGATCCGCCGCGGGCATTCCAATATTCATCACAACGACGCCAAAATCTCTTATCCTCTGACGCCAAACTCTCTAAGACAGCATCAATGACTTGCTTTTCACTACCACAAAATGCTATTCCAACTTCACCACGTTGGTATGAGAAAACTTGTGGTCTTAACATGCTAGTATCTGTTATGCCAATCAATTGATGTGTTAGACCATCTGCCTTTGCGATAATGAAGAACCACGGGCCATCAGGAGAGCCATGAATATGGGTTTTTTGAATGGCCTCATAGACCTCTTGTTTTTCGTCTGGAAGCATTATAAAATCAAGTT
The DNA here is from genome assembly GCA_963581345.1 of Candidatus Thalassarchaeaceae archaeon. Taxonomy (GTDB): domain Archaea; phylum Thermoplasmatota; class Poseidoniia; order Poseidoniales; family Thalassarchaeaceae; genus MGIIb-Q1. The sequence goes on from CAUZNH010000059.1 coordinate 1,072, forward strand.
CACCAGTAGGTGCTAAACTCTCAATCACATATTCCATCGGGTATCCATATACACGAGAGTGGAGGTCAAATCCGAGTGCGGCAACTTCGGTATCCGTGAAGAAAAGAGGTTCCATGCCTCTCTGTCCCAAATAGTCCTTGACTGAGACATAGTTTGAGAAATCGCCATTATGTACAAGAGCAACATCTACACCCTGTCCAAATGGGTGTGCTCCGCCTGGGTGGGTGACTCGACCCCTTGTAGGGTATCGGTGGTGCCCAATCCAAACATGTGCAGTTACTTCATCCAGTCTATAGTATCGTATCACGTCTTCTGCATAGCCGACAATTTTGAGAATAATCATATTTTGTCCATGGCTTAGAACGAATGCATCTGCACGTTGTTCCTTTGCATAATATTCAACATTTAATTTATGAGTATTCTGAAATACCATTTCATCCCACATTGCTTTTCGAGTAGGGAAATCAGATTCAGTTAAATTTCCGTCTGAAAGGAATTTTTCAACAGCTGCTGGTTTTGGTCTGATAAAATAGCAAACAACATCTGGTGGTTTTACATCTAGATTCCCAAGGTCTTGCCAATTGTCTATCGTGGGGACTTCATGTGTATGATCTACATCAAATGTTGAATTGATGAATTGTTCTTCAACATCTTTTCGTACTGAGTCATCTAAGTAAGCAACTGCATACAAGTAATCATTCGTTAGAATTTCCTCGCTAACTCCGAACTGGTCATGGTTGAGGCCTACCATTGCCACACCCCCGCCTTTTCCGTTACCACGATTTCGCATTTGCTCAAGGGAATTGAACAGGTGACGTCCTGCAACCGGGATTTCACAGGCTAACCCGACAACACCGCAACCGCCTTCGGCAGCATCATCATCATTCATCTCAATTTTTGGTAAGCGGCTGTTCATTAAACGCCTTGAATCAAGAAGTGCTTCTGCATTCCTCATTCGCCATCACTCCTAGTATAGACTAGAAGGTCAGTCCGGCCAACCAATTCATTTACATCACTTAGTCCTAATTTTCTAAGGATGTCTCTGAGGCGCCACTGGAGAGCAGTGTAATAGTTATCCAATCGTTTTACCCCCCAGTCTTGTTGCATCCATTCTTGTAATTCAATATCAGTGGTTGTCAACCCCCAAGGGCAACCACGTCCAGAAGGTCCACCTTCACAATTTGCACATCGAGTACAACCCATTGCGACTAAGTCACTTGTTCCTAGCACAACACCATTTGCCCCTAGAGCAATGGCTTTTGCGATATCATCTGCAGTTCGGATACCTCCGCTTGCGATCAAAGTGACATTCTCCCGAATCCCTTCTTTGATGAGGAATTTGTGAACTTTAGGTACTGCCAATTCAATTGGCATGGCGATATTTTTCTTGGCGATTTCTGGTGCGGCTCCTGTACCTCCAAACCCACCATCTAGGTGAATGATATGAGCTCCAGCATAGTAGGAACCAACGGCGACCATGTCCACATCGTGAGGGGTTGAAACCTTCACCGATATCAATGCGTCAGGGTTGATAGTTTGTACCCAATCAATGTGTTTTGAATGGTCTTCAACAGAGTAAGTTGAATGGAAGGGGAATGGGCTGAACAGACTCACAAATGGTACACTGCCTCGCATCTTTGCGACTTCCTCTCCTGCTTTGCTAGCTAGTAAATGGCCACCAAGTCCAGGTTTTGCTCCTTGTGCATACTTGAATTCAATTATTGGGGAGGCTTGGATTGACTTTTCTTCTACACCAAATAGGCCGGTAGCAACTTGTGTGATCACATTGTCTCTACATTCGTACAACTCTTCTGGGTATCCACCTTCTCCCGTTGACATATATGTATTCCAATTCTTGGCATGTATTGCCCGCGCCATCATCACATTCACTGAGACAGAACCGTAAGACATTCCGCCACCGTAAATAGGGATAGCAGGACTCAATTTCTTCCTGTGGTCGTCACGTCTATTGAGTTGTATACTGGTACTGATATCTTCTGAATGTTTGAGCCATTGCTCTTCATCCAGCGTTTTGAAGTCAAGTCTGTCAAATCCGCCGTTACTTTTCCCAGTTTTGTAATTTAGATTATCAGGTAAGGTTCCAGTTGCTGCCATGTGCCATGTAGAGAGAATCAACTCGTCAGTCCAACGTGCATCACCTAGAGCGGGAGGGACCTCAAATTTTCCTGTGGTTCGTGCGTCCATTCCATCGTGCAATAGATTTGTAATCTTGTGTATCATTGTTTTACTTGGGAATACTGGTAGTTTATTCTTGGACATCAGATTCCACCTCCTATGAATCCTTCAATTTCTGAAAAAGCCTCTTCCTCAAGATGGGTACACCACATTGCCCTACCCATTTCTCCGCGCAATCTTCGAACTTCACGAATCCCCATTGCTCCTAGGATTTCCAGCATCTGGTCACGCCATGAACCCGTTAAGTTGACAATACGTTGACACGCCCATGAATCTTTGAATTTTCTAGGGAATTTTGCCGTATACCCCTCTCTGTTAGATGTATCACCAATGAGCCTTGCTTGCATGGCAACTAGTAGAGGTAGGTCAATCCCAACAGCATCCACGCCGCAGATAATTGCCTTTGGCAGATGGTCAGCTGCAACTACTCCACCACTGTGTAGTAGGGTTACTTTATCACGCAATCCTGCTTTGAGTAGCATCTCATGCGCTTCAACGATAAGATCCATAATAAATCGGCCGCCACCGTCTTCACCATGGTTGTTTGCGACGAAATGAATCACTGAAACACCAGCATCAATCATTTCATTGAGTTGTTCTTGCCATCCTTCCTCAAACGACATCCGAATTGATATCATCAAATCAGGGTTTGAGGAAGAAATAGATGAATAAACCGTTGGATTCCAGCCATCCAACTGTACCATCCTCGTTCCATTCTTGAAAGAACCAGCCGTTTCGGATGAATCAAGTGAGATGATAGGGACAACTGACGGCGAGGCTAAGTTGTTTGAAGTCACTATCTCTCCAGGAATTAATGCCAAAGTGTCAACTTGTTCTGCTGCAGTTTTCCAAATCTTAGCTAGTCGAGGAGTCATCACACTTTTCGCTGGTGAATCAAAAACAAATGGTACTTGAATACTCATCATTTTTGGTCCAGCACTTACTAGGCCGCCATCTGCGTCAAATTGTAATCTCATCGGTTTTGAACCGATATCAACAATGGTGCTGATCAATTCTCTGCCATGTATGCCATCACGACTTGGCCGAACAATCTCAGACATATCTGTCCACATACCATCCCAACCAGGTCCTCCAAATCGGCCACGATATCCTTGGCCTCGAACGGGGACAGTGCCTTTTTTTGCCTCTTCATCAATCGTGGAGATGATTGTTGAATTAAGGTATGAATCACCGAGCGATGATAAGGCAGGATTTGGGGAGATAGTGACGAATTCTGGGTGCTCAATAGTACATCGCAAGCATCCTACACATTTTTCTGGGCGAGGTGAAAACCCTCCCACTGGACCAGAGAATACACCGTAAGTGCAAGGCCTAGCGAAAACGACATCCCACTTCCCCCAGTACTCAAAGACTTCACTAATCAACAACTTTGCAAGGCCCAATTTACCAACACTGACAAGGAATCGGTTTGGAAGGGCTTGCCTATCTTTGGTTTCAATCGTATCGATGTGATAGCGATGGTAACTATCAGCACGAATTCTAGATTCCTTAGCAAATTCTGCTATTGTCAATCTAGATTTTTCACCCATTCCAATCATTGATTGATTCTCCTCCGGTTTGTTCAGCAGTTGCATTCACCGCTCCCCCATAGGGGGCGTTGGCAGCGCGCCCCGCCTTTAATCATTGAGTCTACCCAGTTCAACAATTAAAGGATATAGTATTCAAATGTCTAACTTATCACTGATTAAATATTCGTTCGTTCAGTTTTCTAGGGAACGGTGATGGCATTCACCCAATCGGCGCACTAATTATTAGGGGCAATCAATAGCACATTTTCGTCTTGACGATTGCGGGGATTTGTATTCTAGAAAAGTTGCTTAACCAAGAGGGTTCTTTTACTAAACGGACTCAATTCTTACTAATTTATCAAGGGCGATGTTCTTGGTGCATTGGCTGTTCGCCTCACCATGGCAGGCGGAGGAGTGGGCGCAAAAGTGACCCCGCATGATATCTCAATTATTGTTGGGGCAATAGGCCTAATTGGTGCATTCGTCATCTCAATGTTTGCTCAACCAATGATGATTGAATTTGGTGAAGTGTCATCAACCCAACAAGTTCGTTCTATTTCGGTAGGAATACTTGGTTCAAACGATGACATAGTAGTCCACGCATCTCCTGTTTGTGAAAACAATAGCACTTGTACAATCAATAATATCAAAGTAATGGATGAAGATGGGTCTGAGCTAATTAGGATGTCAGACTTTGAATTCGCAGAAGACGGATCTTTCTCAAGTTCGATTGAGGTTGATGGGGGTGGGGAATTGATGGTAGAAATTAATGGCCAAGGAACTTGGGAAATAAAGGTGACCGCACAACGTCAAATTCCTATTCAATTTCTACCAGCCATTGCTTCTCTTCTGCTGCTAGTGTGGGGTGTGTGGCGGAAGTTCCAGGAAGGTCCCGAAGATTCAGATATTGCTGAAATCGTTGAATCAGCTTAACTTTCAATCCCAAAGAAGATTGTAACTATCTGAGATAATTCTTCTTTTCCTTCCATCATGACAAATTAATTCACCATTCTCACTGATGCTTGTGACGGTCAATTTTTCAGCGTCTTGTGTGAGACTTAACCCCCTGCTTAGGTGGTTAGTCATTAACGCCCATACGGCATTTTTTTGGTTGGGTCTTGGAGGGATTAATATTCCCGTTTCAAATTGGGATGAAACGGCTGTATCTATTAAGTCGGTGAATCGTTCTAATGTTACTGAATTAGTGATGTCACGAAGCCCAGTTGAAGGGTAATCTTCGGTGTTTGAAATACCAAGGTTGACTCCTATACCGAGTACTACTTTCTGATGTTTTCCTGTTTGTCGCCCTTCTATTAAGCAACCAGCAAGTTTGCCAGAAGCAGCCCAAACATCATTTGGCCAGTGGATTGACAGATTGCAATTTGAGAAGGGATTACAGTTCGTCCAATGTGCAGATGGTAAAGGGATATCTTGGGATGCACATATTGCATCAATTACAGCAACTCCAGCATCAAGTTGCATCATCCCTGGGCAACAATCCATCAT
>CAUZNH010000060.1:0-6282 GCA_963581345.1 Candidatus Thalassarchaeaceae archaeon
ATGCTTGAGCCTCTTTGATAGAAACAGGGTCTGTGTCAATGAGAACTACGTCTCTACCTTCACTACGTAAAGCCTTAGCAACCCCACGACCGACTTCGCCGGCCCCCCCGATAACTATCCTCATGGACGCACCCTTTGGCAATCAATCGGGAGAGCACCTCTCATTTGACTCTTCACTCTCCTGTCACGTATGGTACTTTAAAAGTACCACCAAGATGGTTTGGCCCAATAATAGTGTCCCAATCCTCTACCCAATTGTACTGATAAGCGTTTATGGACATCACTTTATAGAATTCATCGGGTGCAGTTCCTTCTGGGCTATAAGGCTCTAAAAATTCTGAAAATGCGGTAGGAGTATGCAATAACCATTTATTGTTGACAACATCGACTGAACCTTCTAAGTAACAACTGTCCAAATTTATGCCATTATCAGAACACCATTCACTATTGTATGGGATTAACACCACTGACCATGCGTGGGCTTCCCAGATTTCATGATTCAATGAAGTTAGGGCACCGAATTCATACCATGTAGGGATGTTCTTCACTCTTAGAATACTCATCCACGCGTTGGCTTGTTCATCACAGTCTCCTATCCCTTGAGCTAAACAAATGGGGCCACTACGTGGCGGATATGCTGAACCAGGACCATATACGACATTATCTCTAACATAGATGAATGCAGCGTGTGAGAAAGCGTAGATGTTGTTCTGTTGCCCTACTGGGAGACTTGCAAGAATATTGTCTGCTGCTGCCTCGACAAGATGATGATCTCCATTAATCGCCCAATTCTCAATTGAACCCCCCGCATTTCTATCATACCACTTATGTTCTTCTCCAATCAATGAAGTGGTAGCCCCAACCCATCCAGATCTAGATAAATCTGTAAACAGGCCAGAACTGGAAATATCCATCCCCTGAGATGTCCCAGTAATAGGCGTTGAGATAGTACCTCCAGTATTCCATGCATAAGAAGATGATACGATATCATAAGTTATCGTAAGGGTTGCAACCGAAGTTGCAGGTATATCGCCTTTCCAAATTAAACATCTAGTATATTCGCACCGATCTTCACTAGAACCTAATGCTGGCCAATGAACTGAAGAGAAACCATCCCCCAATGATATGGCCGAACTTTCTTCCAAGAAATTAACGGTTTCAACTGGAACATCAATATGAGAAAAACTAGAACCGACCTTCATCGATTTTATCCATTGAATATTAGCCGCCATGTCTAAATTCCCATTTCGATCAAATGTTGTTTCTTCGATACCTCGATTGGTTCGTTGAATTGGAATTGGTAAACGATACAAAAATTGCCTCTCATCAGAATCAAAGTTTTCAATCTCAACCGTTCTTTGGAGAGTATATTCTGTATTCACAGGGTATTCGTGCGCTGGGCCGATTGATTTCCAAAAATCACCTAACCAAATGCTCAATTGTTTATTCACATGCTCTTGAGCAGGTGTAAACAAGAAAACGAAAGCAATGACTATCACCAATACAAGATTTTTAAATTGTTTTCCGGTTTTCTTCTTTTTGCGTTTCTGATGGGCCTGATGTGCCCTAGCCTTTGGACTCAAGCCATACTGCACTCTAGAACTATGTTGTTGAGGAACGCCTGAAGGAGTAACGCGGCCCCCCATTCCAGAAGTTCCACTGATAACCCTGCCACACCCGTGGCATATCGGGTTCCTCAAACTGGCGGGAGCCATGCAATAAGGACAACGAGCCATTGTGTCACTGTGCCACACTAAGCCCCATAACGATTATCCAACAACTATCCGAATTGTGAAGAATTAGGATATTATTCCTCTGAGTCATTTACTAAATCGCCACGTTGCCTTTGTGCCTTAAGACGGGCTCTCTCAGGAGATTTTCTCACCGTACGATGATATTCTTGACGGATTGAAGGAATTAATGCCGAGGGCAACCACTTTTCTTCTGCAATGGAAAATCCATAAATCGCGACTACTGGTAATACTAGTAATAAAATTGGTTGAGCGGTGATTCCGACTAACACTGCGATTAGAACGAATCCCCGATAAAGACCTGACTGCCACATCACCGTAAGGGGTTTTTTGTCTACAACTGCAGCACCTTGCCAAGAGCCTAGAGCAGCTTCAATTGCTGGTAGAGTGAATGTTATCCACACCCCTGTAACAATCATCTTCCAATTGAAACCAGAAACAAAGCCAATCCAATTTGGATCTGCCATCCTAATCATCAGATATGAGGCTTGTAACGCACCCATTCCAAGCCCCATTGTCCATCCAGAAGTAGAAGATGCGAGTAATAGCCTAACTTTCTCTCTAGATAGAATAAAATGGAAAAGAAGAGACTGAGCAAGACCAACAAATATCATCAAACCAAGGATCTCAAAACCGACAGCCCCTTCTAGTACAACGATACTTATGAAAAGCATATCAATTAGGATTCCACTGAACGCACCAAGAACGATACCAAATGCAAGATGTTTGGTTGCATTTGGCATATCATAGAATCCAGCCATATTCTGCATTCCACCTCGCCAACCAACGTATACGCCGAGGGTGCCAAGAGCGATAAGAATCTGAACCTGATACTGAGGCAGGTCTAATGCCATGGTGGGGGCGAGATGTCGTCTCTTGATGTATTCACCGCTTGAACAATTAGTAGTCCGGCGCATTCAAACGGGATGGGTGTGACCGCCGCATAGGTGGATGCATGGCGCTTGAAGGGCTGAAGTCTGGAATTTTCGGGGCTATTGCAGCGCTAAAGGGCAAGCGTAAGTTGGACGAGGCAGAACTTGCTGAGATGATTAAAAGTATTAGAGTAGCTTTACTTGAAGCAGATTTCAATGTTCGCCAAACTAAAGAAATCTCAGAGAGACTTGAATCACGAATGAGAGAAGAAGAACCACGGCCTGGTGTAATCTTACAAACTCACGCGTTGAACATCATTTACACCGAATTAGTTCGCATGCTAGGTACTCCTAGAGAGATTATCCCTCACAATCAAACTATTCTCATGGTCGGACTTTACGGTCAAGGGAAGACCACAACCACAGCAAAATTAGCTGAATGGTGGCGCAAAAAACACAACATGAAAATTGCCGTTATAGAGGCTGACGTACACCGTCCCGGCGCTTATGCACAATTACAACAACTGCTTGCTGATTCACCGGTAGAAGTGTACGGGGAACCAGAGGAAACTAATGCGCTGACAATTGTAAAGAACGGCTTAGAAGAAGTTGGAGGCGCCGACTTAGTCATCATTGATACTGCTGGTAGAGATAGATTAGACGAAGGATTACTTGATGAACTGGATGCAATCCACAGAGTTGCAAAGGCCACAGAACGATTCCTCGTAATTGATGCTCAGGTTGGTCAAGCCGCCGGTCCTGTAGCGGCATCTTTCCATGACCTAGTTGGGATAACAGGAGTTATCGTCACTAAACTTGATGGAACAGCACGAGGTGGAGGTGCACTCTCAGCCGTTGCAACTACAGGCGCTCCAATTGTCTTTATTGGAGAAGGTGAAAAAGTTGCTGATCTAGAAAAATTCGAATCTGATAGATTCATCTCCAGACTTCTCGGCATGGGAGATATTAGAGGTCTAATTGACCTTGCTCCCGAAGATTTAGATGCTGAAGAGGCTGCTAGAATTGCAGAACGATTAATGTCTGGAAGATTCACTCTAAATGATATGTACAAACAAATGGAGATGATGTCAAAAATTGGCACCGTTGACAAAATCATGTCACATATGCCTATGGGATTCATGGGTATGGGTAACATGTCAAAGAAACAAAAACTTGAGATGCAAACGAATCTCGAACGTTTCAAGATTATTATGGACAGCATGACTACTCACGAAAAGAACGAACCGTTAGTTCTCAAACAAGAGAGGATAAAGAGAATTGCACGTGGCTCAGGTACGACAGAAAGAGATGTTAGGGACTTGCTTTCACAGTGGAAACGCTCTCGTAAGATGATGAAAGGTGTTAGAGGAAACCGACAATTACGAAAGCAAATGAAAGACATGATGGGCGACATGGATGATGTCGACATGCCGATGTGAGGGTGAACATTTGCCAGATAGAAGATTCGCCATAATTGGCCATCGAGCAAAAAGCAATGGCAAATTGAATATTAATGACTTGGCTGGAAGTGGTGGAAGAATGGATGTTTTAATCCGTGCCATTAACTCTGCACTCTTCCTATCCCACGGTATTAGAAAGGACACACACATCACACTCCACATGATGGGTGGAGAAGGTCCACCGAGAAGAATAAGGTTTGATGGTGCTAAAGTTTGGGGACTTCATCCTGACGAGAGAGCTATTGCTGGCCAGATTGCTAAAATCATTGCTGAACCCTGCCCTGCTAGAGGGCACTGGGTGGAGCACCAACCTGGAATCTGGCACTCAGGGGGAGACCTGTCGGTCACCCTAAATGAGTGGAGTAAAGAGGGTGTTGAAATGGTGAAATTGGATGCTGAGGCGTCAGGATTTTCTGAACACTATAATACATCAATTCCAAACAGGATTGGATTCTTTTTATCAGACGATCAACCATTTAATGACGACGAAAATAGACTTCTTGAAAAATATACAAATTCAATTTCACTTGGCAAAAAATGGGTACAGGGGCACACCGCCATCGGAGTTGTCCACCACTTACTTGACTTAATTATTGATCAACAATAAGCCAAGAAGGCAATCCTTCTCCTGAACTCGTTGTTGAAAGTAATTCATCAGCAATTGCCAATGGATGTCCTTGAGGCCAAGTCCCAAGAGTGGATACACTTGCAAAGCCCATTCTTACGCAATTGGAATCACCATTTTCTATTGGTTCATCCTCGATGTGAGCGGCCCCTAATTGAATATCCCATTCATCTCTATCAATGGAGTCATCTCCCACAATTTTAATTGCTCCATGATACCACCTACCACCTAAATGAGTAGAAGAAAATGCATCACCCCACCCTACAGGGACATTGAGATTAAGATAAACATCACCTAAAATAAAGGCATTTCTTAGAATCTGCTCGTTTGACTCGCCTTCTGGTTTAGTTGAACTTCCACCTTCCCTACCAAAATTAACTGGTGATTCAGGGATAATTGAACAAATATGTTCAACCAATTCTAGAGTTGCTCTCAAAGCATTTAAGTAATCATTTGGTTCAAAAGTATCCAAACTAGTTGCTAATGAGGGTATACCACAAGTTCCTGCTTGACGAGCAGCTCCAATCGTGCCTGAGTGCAATACATCAACAGACATATTCGAACCACGATTTATCCCGCTAATGCAAAGAGATGGTGTTGGAATATTAGATGGTAGTCCACCTGATAATGCAGTCAACACACTATCCGCTGGATATCCTGAAATGTCGAACAAATCAATTTTAGGGCTACTATCCTTCAATCTATAGGAATTTAGCAAATCATTTCTCCGCCTTAATTTCATCTTCTTATGTAATGTGAGATGCATTGTTGATGCCGACCTTTCACGGTCTGGAGCACAAACTACTACTCTGTATCCAGCATCATGAAGTCCTTGAACAAGAGCAGATATACCAGGTGCATCGATCCCATCATCATTAGTTATCAGAATTGTATGAACCATTGTTACTCACCTTCATCTATCCCATTTGTTAACTCATCTATCGATGTTTGCTCAAGGGTCACCATTATCACACCAAATATTAGGAATATCCCGCCTAACCAAGTGTAAACTCCGGGTACAGTTGTTGTACCTAGGTACCACCCAATTAGTGAACCTATTAAAGGTTCAAACAGTACTGCGACCGAAATAACTAGTGGAGTAAACCATCTTAATACCCCATTAATTCCTGTATGGCCAATCAAACCAGGACCGATGGCAAGGTAAGCGATGGCTGGCAACCAAAGGACATCAGACCAACCAAATAATGAACTAACTGCTGGTAATCCACCTAGTGAAGTCCCTTCAATTACAATTGAACTTAATCCAAGTAGCAATGCAGCGATGAGAGTTACTGGAAAGGCGTAAATGAACAATGGCATCCACGCTCTCAGAACCCTGCCTGCAACTAAATATCCAACAATAGCAATCGCTCCAATAAACGCCGCTAAATCACCAATTAGAGTTACTTCGCCTTCATTTGTCACTCCTAATAGGATAATCCCCGCTCCTAAAAAACCGAGAAGTGCACCAGTAGTCTGGCCTGGGGAAATTTGTTTTCCTAAGAGATAAAGACCCGATACAATGACTAAAGGATGAGCTGTAACAAATAAGAGACTATGTGTTAATGATGTGT
>CAUZNH010000061.1:0-6281 GCA_963581345.1 Candidatus Thalassarchaeaceae archaeon
TTGGACGCCGAGACAGGAACGTCGGCGAGTACGCCTCGCCATCACCAACTACGCTATCACCATCCCAACTACATGCTATCAGACTCCAATCTGAAGGGCTGTCATCAAAACTGTTGACAAAACGCCCCTGAATGTGAACCCCATTCACTTTGGTGACACTACCTGTGCCCATCGCTTCCAAAGTCACCCTGAGACGTATTGCTGGATGCTTTTGCCAGTCAATCCCACCTAAATCAGCCCAGACACCTTGGCGCTCTGAAAAACCATCAATCGGTGTGTCATTTGAACCATCAAGAACTGACCAAGTCACAGCATTTGAAGGTGCATCTGTGTCAATACTCATCACACCATATGGGCCGGGAAGTGAACGGAAATTTGCATTGCTAGCATTTGGACCAAAAGCGGGGGTCGTCCAGTTACCTTCTCCACCCGGTTTAGTCAACCTTACATCGTCAACAAACCACCAATCACAACATGTGCCTGAACCATGTGAAAGTCTGAATCTAAACTTGAAATTTGTGTGGAAGGCATCATTTGGTAAATTAAATGCAACGTTTCTCGGAGTGTAATATGGATATCCAAGCCCAGCGTTGAAGTAGGTTATTTGCCCCCAACTCCCACTTGATTTGATATATTCAACAAACATATGTTCGCTAGAGTCTGGATCCTCGCCACAGCCTGACTGACCTTCACGCATCCAGAAGGAAATCTGACCATTGGAAAGAGAAGAGAGGTCTATCTGATTAGAAGTGACACTCACAGAACCATGCCTGACGGTCAGTGAACGAGAACTGCTTCCGTTGGTGCCGCAAGACATGGTATTTATTAGGCCATAATTACCATTAGATGAAGTCCAACCTGTTGGTAGATTGGTGGAACCCTCAAAACTCCAGTATTCATCAATCGCTGAAACCTGTAACCCGGATGAGTTGTAGTCGACACCCTGAGATGTGGCCCCAGATTGATTGAAGTCATTTGGGGAAGTGAAGGATATCCCTTCGCTACGAGGTAGGGCTGTGGGTGCAAGCTCAAGACTGAGGTTTCGAACCGCTTCGCCCTCTGGAACTTCAATTTTGAAGGAATTCGTCACTGCGTTGGGATGGCTATTAATGGTCACAACTTCTGTTGAATTCAATGATGCAAAACCATGAACGTCATTTTTCTCAAGTTCTCCTTGCTGAGTCGACCTTCCGGGAAGATAGGGGGTGAATGCAACTAACGATGAAGTGAACATAATCATTATCAGAACGATTGCACAACGCTTCATAGGATACCCCCCCCAATTCTGACGATGTATGGCCCCTATAGTCAACTTTGCCCATTGGGCAACACTAGTGAGCGTGTTGAATTGTTGATGGATGGATTCTTAATTAGAGACCTGTAGGATGGTTCGGCGGCGGGATTCTGTCGCAGTTGTGATTGCTGTGGATTTAGGTCGCCTTGAGGATACTTTTCTGCCTGCAGAGAGCAAGAAAAAAATCGGTTCCGATACGATTTTTGCTTGGTATGGCAGATATTTGCAAGCCAAGGCACTTGGCGAACCAGCAATTAACGGCACAGTTGGTAGCCTGCTCGAAGATGATGGAACACTGGCTGTCAACAGCGTTGTAATGGATTCACTTCGCAAACAGTCTGATGTTGATTTTTCCTCGTATGCACCGCTTTCTGGCTTACCTGATTTCAAGAAATTAGCCGCTGAACTAGCTGTTGGCCCTCGGCTTGCTAGCCTACAAGATATCGGCCTACACAGCGACTCGGTTGCGACCCCAGGCGGAACTGGTGCACTCTACCTCTCTGCAAGAACAATGCTAGCTATTGGTGATAAGATTTTATTCCGTTCACGACGCTGGACCCCTTACGATACTTTGGCAGCAGAATGTGGGTTAACTATTGCTGAATGGCCAATTCTCAACGATGGTGATGGCCACGAAAAAGTAGACTTGCCTGCACTTGAATCAATACTTGAAAACTTAGCAACATCTCAGAAAAGAGTTCTTTCTTGGCTCAACGATCCAGCTCACAACCCAACTGGTATTTCACTAGATTCCAAAGGACGAGATTTGATCCTAGATGCCTTCCTAAATTGTGCAAGAAATCACCCCGGAATTGGAGTCACACTATTCCTTGACACGGCTTATGCCGTCTATGCAGACGAACCATACGGCTGGTCAGAAACAATTCACAAGAAGTTCTCATGGGCAGAATGGCCAGAAAATTTACTTATTTGTTGGGGTTTTTCGGCTTCAAAATCACACACGATTTATGGATTAAGATGTGGAGCGATTGTGTTCCTACATCCTTCTGAAGACTATGTGCACCGACTTAGCGAGGTTTGTGCAGTTACTGGACGAGGGACTTGGTCTCTCGCTCCCCGACTACCCCAGTCTGCACTCATCTCGATTCACACTAGTGAATCAGAGGCTCACGCGTGGGGGGAAGAAAAATCCAGATTGAAACACTTGCTTGCTGAACGGAGAAGGATTTTCAATGCTGAAATGGCAAAATCAGATTTACCTCTGATGCCATCCGATGACGGATATTTTGCATTCATTCCTTGTGATGACCCTGTTGCAATGGCTGAAAAGGCTTCAGAATCTCAATTATATGTAGTTCCACTTAGAGGGGGAGTCAGAATTGGTATTTGCTCAATTAGTAGCACTCAAATGGGACGAGCAGTAGAAATCCTCATTGATACGTGGCACTGCCTTAACAAATGAGGTGGAGATGTGGCCGGCAACACTCGAACTAACATGTTCATCACGGCTTGGTTATGCTTGATACTTGCATCCGGAGTGATATTCGCAAGCCCCGCATATATTGCAATCGGCGCACCAATTGGGTTAGCAGGCGCAGTTCTGTTTCTGCTAGCATTCGCTCGAGTTGAAGAACCTAAACCAATGAGCAAGAAGGATATTCTCGAATGGAGCCCTGATGTTGGAGAATTACCTGAAGGTGCTGAAGGGAGTATCATGTACAGAATTGATACTACTTTAGACGAACCTTTTCGGACCAGTGTTTTGTGTGGTAAATGCGGTGAATTAACTTGGACGGACGGCAAAAGGCCTCAAACTTTCATTTGCCCTGGTTGTGACACGTTGTTGTGGGATAAGCCCGAAGATGACGAAGAAGAGTGAATAATTACCATCTCATCTCCAATTGATTCAAGGCATTCCGGCTTTCCCAACACATTGGAGGCAGCCGTATGGAGTTGACAAACAACGAGCGAAAAATGCTGAAAGCGATGCTTGCTGAGCCTTCACAAGTTTGGGAATTAGCACATCTCCTCGAATCCTGTGGCTGGGATGACCAAGCCCACGTTGCTGGTGCAGGCGGCTCACTTGCCGAGTCTGGCTTAGTCAATCAAACAGAAGAGCGAAGCAAAATTTGGCAACTTGCCACAGAAGGTCAAGCTGCTGCTGAAAACGGCCTGCTTGAACAGAGAATATGGGATTGGCTATCACAACAAGAAGGCCAAGTTGGCATGAAAGAATTGCAATCATCTGGCGTCGTTGAAAAGCGAGAATCAGGAGCAGGAATCGGCCTACTGAAAGACCTTGGTATCCCATTAGAGAGCGGCCAATTTGTGGTCCCTTCAACAACAGGTGCAATTACTGCAACCTTGGAAATGCGCGCCGCCTTTATCTCTCAACTTTCTGACGCAGATGGGACCGGCACACTAGAAAACGACCTAGACAATTCACAAATTGACTACTTCGCCGCCCGCAAAGGAATCATCACCTCCTCGGAAGAGGCCGTCAGGACTTGGGAACTTACCACTGAAGGTAGAGCGGTAAAAGACTCAGACCTTGATGAACAACTTTTGGTAGCAGACATTACCCCTGAACTTCTGCAAGGCGAAGAATGGCGCTCAGCCGACTTCAAGCCATACGATGTTAGCCGTGAAGCCCCAACCCCACAAGTTGGGAAGGCTCATCCAATGCAAGCATTAATCGAGAGAATTCGCGCCATTTTCCTAGAAATGGGCTTCACTGAAATTGATGGCGATTATGTCACAACTGCAGGCTGGAACATGGATGCGTTATTCATTCCGCAAGATCATCCAGCAAGAGAAATGCAGGACACTTTCTATCTAGATAACCCGAAATCTGTACCTCTTCCTAGTGAAAGGACCCAACAATGGGCGGATGTGCACGAAAGCGGAGGAGAGACTGGTAGCGCAGGTTGGGGAGGGGAATTTTCATCTGAAATATCAGAGAAAGGAATGCTACGCACACATACAACCGTCAACACAGTACGTCATTTAGAGGATAATCCCGACAAACCTTGCCGAGTTTTTAGCATCGGCAGAGTGTTTCGCAAGGAAAGCATTGACCGAACCCATCTACCAGAGTTTCACCAGATTGAAGGGATTATCATGGAACCAGGAGCAAGCCTACCGATGTTGGTAACTACTCTCAAAGAGTTCTATACAAAAATGGGTTACCCCGAAGTTCGAGTACGCCCTGCTTATTTCCCATACACCGAGCCAAGTATGGAAGTTGAAGTCAAATGGCGTGGCCAATGGCTAGAGTTAGGTGGGGCTGGAATTTTCCGCCCCGAAGTGACTGAACCTTTGGGGGTACAATGGCCGGTTTGTGCTTGGGGAATGGGACTTGAGAGATTAGCTATGCTGGTGCTTGGTTTAGATGATATACGCCAACTATACATCTCAGACTTAGAATGGCTCAGTCAACAACCTGTTCTTTGAAACGGATGTTATGTTCACTTGCGTCGGATTGAACCAAAGCCAGAGAATAGCAATGCCATTAGAGTCAATGTGATTGACAAATCAACCCACATTGGAACTGTCTCGACCTCTATTTGTTGCTCAACATCTACCACATCATAACCAAGAACTTCAGCATTGAATTCGTATGACCTTCCTCCGGGTCCTGGACCTGGGCCTTGCCCCCCACCAAGAGATTGGCTGCTAACATCTGCTACTCCATGGTAGCATAGTAAGAAGTAAGGAAAACCAATCATTCCAACCGTATTTCCATTTGTGTCTGTAACTGCTGTTGGAGAACCAGAAACAGGGGTACTGACGTAGTGGTAAATTCCTTCAGGGAATTCAGGAGTAGGGCCAAAACGACCATTGCATTCGTCAAGATCTCCGACACCATCTGCATAGTTCCAGTCATCAATTCCATTGTAACCTTGGTCACCCCCATCTTGGGTTCTCTCAATCACATATGATGAACTAATAGTTCGAATTGTCTGTCCATCATCATCAAATCCATACATCCCATAGATAGGAAATCCATCAAACGCCCACCCTACTATCGGGCTATGTTGGTTAGTCGGAATTTTTGACATGTCATAATCGCTCATATCCTCGTTAGTTCCTGGCTCCCAATAGATGCAGTTTGCATCGTAGTGGTAGTGGTATCCATTTGGTCCAGCAGAATGGCCTGCACACCAACCGAGTTCAATCGGTTGGCGATCTTCGTTGAAATAATCAAAGTGAAGGGCAACGGCATCTCCACCTGGCCCTTCTTCGGGACCATAGATTGGAACACCGTTGACTCCGATTGCCACAGCACCACGATCAGGAGCGCATTCCCACCTTCCAGCAGCTGCTGGGCAATTAGTTGAGGAATGCCCTCCAGTTGTATCATTCACTGGATTCATGGTGATATAGGCGGTGTAATCCATCTCATCTGCACAGCATCCAAGTGTGCTTAAGAAATCATGATTTGGGATTCCGTTTGATTCCATTACCATCTTGTTATTTTGCTCTGAAAAACTGACCTCGCACTGGAACCAAGGACCTGAGCCACCTCCACCAGCGGAATTTACGCCGTTGTTGTTGGCCCTGTTACTGCCATAGTAATCCTCATTGAAATCCTTGACCCATGGACCATTTCCGTTAGTACAAACCCAACTATCAGTCTTGTCATATTCGTTAACCTCACAACCAACTGAGTCGACTATCGTGCCAGGTAATGTGTTTGGACATTGGTCAAGCGAATCTTGAACCCCATCACCATCTTGGTCTTTCTGAGAATCTGAGCAACCATTTGCATCTGCAACTTCAGTTATTGGTGTGTTAGCACATTGGTCACCAGCATCAGAGATACCATCTCCATCAGCATCTTTCTGATTCTCAGCGCATCCATTCTCATCAACAGAAAATCCAACCCCTGTATCAGGACATAAATCCAAATCATCTGTAACTCCATCTTCGTCTGAATCTAGTTGTGAATCAGTGCATCCATCTGGCCATACTGGCTCATCGGGAGAATTAGGACAATCATCATCAGCATCAACAATCCCATCGC
>CAUZNH010000062.1:0-6260 GCA_963581345.1 Candidatus Thalassarchaeaceae archaeon
ATATTTATCAATTGAATTTTCTAATTATCAATTGAATTTTACTAACTCATTTTAGTTGAAATGAGTAACTATTTTATTTCACCGGATACTGATGATTAAAATAAAATTCAATAATACTGAATTTTTCTAATTTCATATTAGATAACATCAACAATCCCTTAATTCCAATGGATCAAAAGCAACAAGCTCGGGAAATTATTTAATGAGGGGTGTTATCCGTCTTTCCAATTGGAAATCATTTTCGGATAATCCACTTTAGAATATCATTCCTATTGGATAATTAGACACTATAATCCTTTGAATTCAATTGAAATTTGATTCCAGTGGTCATTTGTTCAAAATTCTAACTACCAATTGGTCAATTATTGATTATCCGCCTTTTTCAATTGAATTTCCAATTAGTATTTCGGCATATACTTAATATACTGACTCCGAGCGTAGTAAGTTAACCGAGACAGGGGATGCACGGTAAAAGAGAGGGAAAAAATATGACAGATGAATCATTTAGGATACAAGAATTGTTACAACGAGAAGTTTATGTCAAGCAAACACGCGTTGGGGTAATAGTCGGGGAAAGATACCACCCCAATGAAGATAGAGTTCAATCATTCAGATTACAGGTTGAACCAGGAGTAGCAGATGAATTCATGCGGAAGCCTGCTGAGTTCGCGCCACTTTCAAAAGAACTCCTTCACAGTATTCAATCGGACGGGAGCATTAAACTAACTAAGTCAATGAGAGAATTACAACGCAGGTGGCGCAACACAGTGCGTATCAATGAGAAATTATACGCACCAGATGAATTACTTGACAGAGCAGTTCTTGACACCCAAGGCGAAGATCTGGGAGTAGTCATTGGCCTTGTGAAAATAAAGCGGACATACCGTGGAGTACGGGTCAAAGCGCGTGGAAACCTAAGACGAAGATACAAATTAGAAAGCGGCGTAATCAACATACCTGTCCAATTTCTTGCCCGAACGAGCCCTCGTTTAGATGAAATAATTCTTTCACGTACATTTGACAAATTGATGGGTTTGCCATCATATCTAAAGTTGAATTCAGGGGATATTAACGAAGAAGACTTTGCGGAAGAAGAGTGAGATTCCTAATCGGAACCGTTTAATTCAATCCCCGAGTGGCGCGGCTCACCCTTGGGCGGGTAGCTTAGGTTGGTTGGAGCACCCGGCTGATAACCGGGAGGTCGCAGGTTCAAATCCTGCCTCGCCCACTCCCCTTTTTTCACAAGTAGTGTGGGTTTTTGCAAATTTTCTTTAAAAAATAAATATTAATTACAGAACTGGAGACCCTTTTATCCCATTTGAATCGCCAAGCCTTCACTCAACTACACACATTTAGTAGAACCTTGATACACACAAATGACATGAAGGACCCACTAGTCGGAGGACTTGAGGGGAGCGCCTGCCAGTAGTCTCAGGAAGCATTGATGGTGACCTTGCATCTGCGTTAGCAGAAAGTTTAGGTTGGGAGCATCATGAATTAGTTGCTAGACGGTTTCCAGATTCAGAAGCCTATGTGCGTGTACCTACAAAGAGCATAAACGCGGTACGTTCTGAACCCGTTGTAGTTGTAGCGACTACTTTCCCTGACGATGGTATTGTTGAAGCATTACTGATGCTTGAAGCGATTCACGATGTAAGATCTGGGAATCTGCAAAATCTCATGGGTGATGGGCCTGAAAATCTTGAAGATGTTGGGCCTGGAATATTCCTTGCGGTCCCTTACTTTGGATACAGTAGACAGGACAAGAGATTTCAGCAAGGTGAAGTTATCTCAGCATCCCTAATCGTACGGTTATTAGCGCGGCATATTGATGGATTAATTGTCTTAGATTTGCACGCGCCATCTGTATTAGATGACCTTGACACACCTGTTGAGTTTGTATCAGCAATGCCAGAAATTGCTGAACATCTAAAAATCAATGTTAATCCAGACTTTATTCTAAGTCCCGACAAAGGAGCGATTGAAAGGGCATCTCATGTTGCAAAACTAATTGGCTGCAAATTTTCATATCTTGAGAAAACAAGAATTGACGCACACACTATTCAACACAAGCCAAAGGACTTGGATGTTGATGGCGCAATTGTTGCGATTGTTGATGATATGATTAGTACTGGTGGAACCATATGCAAAGCTAGTGATGCACTTTTATCTCAAGGAGCCAAAGAAGTACATGCCGCATGCACTCACGGCCTGTTCACTGGTGGTGCTATCACTCGGCTCGACGACCATGTAAGTGGTGTTCACGCAACTGATTCTATTGCTAGCAACCCACGCGCTCTCATCTCATCGGCCGCTGCTTTGGCAAGAGGTGTAAAGCAGTTAAGAGACAGGTTGAATCTGTGAGCAGTATCACGATTCTTCATTCACCACACCATCCGGTGCGTTTATACAGACCACGCCCTCGCCGGAACACCTACAGGAGGAAATATCCTATGAGCGTACATATTGATTTTGAAACCCCTGCCGATGTGCAGGACATGGTTTATGAGTTTGTGAAGAAGATTGACAAGGAGGGTGGAAGCCACTTCAAGAAGGGGATGAACGAGGTCATCAAAGTCTGCGAGCGAGGCGATGCTAAACTTGTGATTATGGCAGAAAATGTCAACCCTGGAGAAATGATGATGCCAATTCCACTAATCTGCAAAGAACGTGGAATCCCTTACATTTATGTCAGTGATCAAAGTTACCTTGGAGAAGCTGCTGGACTTCCAGTTGGCCGCCCAACCTCAGCGATTGCAATCATTGAGATGGATGGAGCAGCAGACGAATTCAAAAACGTAGTTGCATCTGCTAAAGAATTAGCAGGAAACTGAGGTGAACCGGATGACAGACGGTTGGCCGGCAGAAGTCGTCGAAATTGTAGGGCGAACTGGTATGACCGGTGAAGCTACCCAAGTCAAAGTTCGTGTAAATGATGCCCCAAACCCACGGGACGTTGGTAGAATTATTACTCGAAATGTGTTAGGTCCGATACGTGTTGGAGATGTTTTGATGCTCAGAGATACTGGACGTGAAGCACGTAAACTCGGAGGCCGATAATATGCCTGAGCGACGTGTCTGCACATTTAGTGGCGAAGAAATTGAGCCAGGTACCGGACAAATGTACGTACGTAGGGACGGCACCGTGCTGTGGTTCAAGAGCAGTAAAGCCCGCAAGAATATGGTGAATTTGAAGAGAAATTCCCGCAAAGTAAAGTGGACCCGCCACTATGTGAAAGGCGGAATTCAGTGAAATTTCTTATTTCGCTCAAGCGTTTTGCTTAAACAGGGGTGGCGTCACGGCCGCTTCAGTGAGTACTATGCAGACAACATTTGTGATGGTCAAACCAGACGGAGTTCAGCGAGGATTAGTTGGCAAGATTATTGCCCGTTTTGAAGATAAAGGCCTTCGTTTAGTTGGTTTGAAGCAGTTGACACCTTCCCAAGAGTTGGCTTCCAGTCACTACGCAGTTCATTCAGAACGCCCTTTCTACCCTGGACTACTCAGGTTCATCACATCGGGACCTGTTGTGGCAATGGCATGGAGTGGTGTTGAGGCGATCAAGGTGGCTCGTAACATCATCGGACCAACAAATGGCCGTGATGCAGACCCAGGTACAATTCGTGGCGATTGGGCTATGGACATCGGGCACAATATAATCCACGGTAGCGATGCCGAAGAGACTGCAAACTTTGAATTGGGACTTTGGTTCCCAGAAGGATTAGTTGATTGGACTCGGTCAGCAGAAGATTGGGTCTACGAAGAATAGAATTTAGATTACAGGGGCAGGTGACATGGATGAAAGAGAGGAGACAGCCAATTGTTGCGGTCCTCGGCCATGTTGATCACGGTAAAACTAGCCTACTTGACCACATTCGTTCGCTTGGAAGCGAGAGGCAATCCTCTGTCATGGCTAGGGAGGCCGGTGGAATCACCCAACATATCGGGGCGACTGAAGTTCCTTCTAAGGTCCTCAATGACCTATGTGCACCACTAATGGGTGGGAAAAATTTCAACTCCCCCGGTCTGCTTTTTATTGATACACCAGGACACCACTCATTCTCTACCCTTCGAGCTCGGGGAGGCTCACTGGCTGACATCGCCATTTTGGTAATTGACATAGTTGATGGTTGTAAACCACAGACACTAGAATCAATGCGAATCTTAAGACAGGCCAAAACACCATTTGTGGTTGCTTGCAATAAAGTCGATCGTATCCACGGTTGGCAGTCAGAGTATGGCAGAGCAATGGCAGTTTCTTTTCGAGAGCAGAGGGAAGATGTACTAGCGCTTTTCGACCAGAAGTACTGGCAATTAGTTGGCCAGTTTGGTGAGCAAGAATTCAACCTTGAACGTTATGACCAAATTACAGATTTTACCAAGAATATTGCACTAGTCCCTTGTTCATCAAAGGAAGGAGAGGGGATCCAAGACCTACTAGCAGTAACTATTGGGTTGGCTGAAAAATTCTTGGCTGAACAATTAGAAGATGTTGAAGGAAGTGCAGAAGCAACTGTTCTTGAGATGAAAAATGAGCGGGGACTCGGTAAGACTCTAGATATTATTCTTCACAGAGGAACAATGAACAAAGGAGACGAAATTGTTGTAGCTACACCAACTGGCCCTTTGGTGACCAAAATCAAAGGTATGTTTTCACCTCGAGGGATGTCTGAAATGAGGGATGCTGGAGACCGATGGGATTCAGTAGATAGCGTATCAGCCGCTGCTGGTCTAAAATTGAGTGCACCTGACATTGAATCTATTCTCGCAGGAACAACACTCCGAGTTATTCCTGATGATGAATCACGTCAGCAAATTATTGACCAAATCGCAGAGGAATGCGAAATTTCAATTGACTTAGATGAAGAAGGAATTGCTATCAAGGCAGATACTCTGGGCGGATTGGAAGCATTAGCATTCGAAATAAGGGGTATGAAAGATGTCAGCGGTAATCCTCGAAATATAAATATCCGCTCTGCTACTATTGGCCCTATCAATCGCAAAGACATCAGAAGTGCTGCTATTTCTGATGACCCTTATGAGCGAGTTATTCTCACCTTTAGTACAGGCATATTAGCAGAAGCCCAAACTGAACTCAGCAGGGACGATTGTGAAGTATTACATATTGGCTCAGAAATCATCTATCACATTCTTGAAAAATATGATGAATGGATTGAAGCGACCAAGAAGAGATTAGAGGAAGAAGGTCGCGAGAATGTCATTCACCCTGGCCGGATATTAATCATGGAAGATCATATCTTTAGACGCTCTGGACCCGCTGTTGTAGGAGTAAGAGTACTGGGTGGTAGAATCCATGTTGGACAGCGCCTATTGACAGTTGATGGGGAAAAGGCAGGTAGGGTGAAATCTATCCGCGATGGCGACCATGTATTGAGCGAAGCGAAGCAGGGAGACGAATTAGCAGTCGCTATTCAGGGAATTACAATTGGTCGTGGAATTGATGAAGAAGATGTACTCCTAGTTGACGTACCTGAATCACATATCCGGAGATTACGGAAATTAAATATTTCAAGTATTGAAGAGGAAATACTTTCTGAATTAATAGCCATTCATCGAAAAGATGACCATTTTTGGGGTCGGTAACCTTTGAATTATGGTTGATGTTTCAACCCCCAACCCTTTAGTACGAATCGGGCGGGTCAGTTATTGTAGAGAGGTGGGTTGACGATGCAGACAACTATGGGAGGAGACGGACGAACCCGAGATTTGATTGCGACTGTAAGTGCAATTTCAAATGGATTGATGAATGAAGTGTCAAAAGTCATCATCGGAAAGCAGGAGAATCTGCGAAAGGTTACAATCGGTATTCTCTCTAACGGAAACATGTTGCTTGAGGATTTTCCTGGACTAGCAAAGACCCTACTTGCAAACACATTTGCAAGAGCACTTGGATGTAAATTCAAGCGTGTTCAGTTCACTCCTGACTTGCTACCTTCAGATATTATGGGGACTTATATGTATGACCAAAAGGCTGGTGAATTCAAACTCCGACCAGGACCTCTATTCTCAAACATTCTACTAGCTGACGAAATTAACCGTGCGCCACCAAAGACTCAGGCTGCTTTGCTTGAGGCTATGGAAGAAAAGCAGGTTACAATTGAGGGTATTACACACAAATTACCAGCACCGTTTGTTGTGTTGGCTACTCAAAACCCAATTGAACAAGAAGGTACCTACCCACTTCCAGAAGCACAAATGGACCGATTCTTGATGAAGATGTCAATGGGTTACCCTGACC
>CAUZNH010000063.1:0-6194 GCA_963581345.1 Candidatus Thalassarchaeaceae archaeon
ATTCGACTCCACTGGAGCATGTAAATGGGTCGTTGAGGTAAATTCAACTTTGCACGCCGGCATTTATGGTGGGGGGATTTCCGTTGATTCGAATGAAAATGTGTATATTACTAGTGATTTTGAAAATAATGTGGAGATGGGGAATATCTCCATTAATAGCAGTTACCGACTAGCCTTCGTCGCAAAATTAGACCAAAACGGCACATGGTTATGGGTAACACCGTTGTCGTACAGCGGGGCTGTTTCAAATGGAGGGAGGGGGCATGGTATTGATACCGATGCTAATGGAAATGTTTTCTTTGTTGGGAGAAGTAAAGGTTCTGGCTTTGACCACGGATTTGTTACAAGACTAAATTCTAGTGGAATCATACAATGGCAAAATGATTTAGGTGGTAACCAAGGAAGTTCCTTGAGGGATGTAGCAGTTGACTCGAATGGAAATCTGTATGTGACAGGTTGGTTCAAAGGTTCCTTTTCTGTTCAGATTGGAGGAACTAGTGAATCATTCAGCTCTACCAACAATGATGTGTTGGTTGGCAAACTCAACGCTGCAGGGAATTGGCTTTGGCTCAGAACAACAGAAAATTCAACTAGCATTGAAGAAGGTAACTCAATCGCAGTCAATTCAAATGATGAAATTTATGTCGTTGGTTCATTCTATCACTATATTGAATTCGGGCCATTTGCTCTTTCGACGGGCAGTTCTGAAAATGGGTTTATCGTTAAACTAAATTCAAGTGGTGATTGGAAATGGGTAAAAAAGATGGATTGTGCATGCACAACAATTCCTTACGGTGTAAGTACTGATACAACTGGAGATGCATATGTCACTGGGAAATACTATGGTAACACAGTTAATTTTGGCTCAGTTTACCTAAGTCCGGTTGGTGGAGGATATGACATATTTGTCTACAAAGTAAACGCTTCTGGAACCTCGCAGTGGGCACAAGGTGCTGGTGGTACTGACAAAGACATTGGCAACGCCATTAGTGTTGACCACCTAGGGGATGTGTACACTACAGGCAGTTTTGGAGCAACTGCTGATTTTAGCCAGTTATCTTTGATTACCCAAGGAGCTAGTGATATGTTCTATGCCAGATTATCTTCAGACTATGACGGTGATGGTGATGCAGATACAAATGACGATGATGATGATGATGATTACATCTTGGATGTGTATGACCTTTGTCAATTTTCAGAAATCGGATTTCGTTCAGTAGGTGCCTTTGACCATGACTCTGACGGTTGCCGCGATGCAGATGAGGATGAGGATGATGACAACGATGGCCTCAATGATGATTCTGACAACTGTTCGCGTGGAATGACTGGTTGGATTTCTACCAACGTTACAGATTATGATTCGGATGGCTGCAATGATGCCCTTGAAGACCAAGACGATGATTCAGATGGAATTGATGATTATCTTGACTTATGTCCAAGAAATAGTGGTAATTCCACGTTTGAATTTGAGAGAGGTTGTAAGGATGATGATGGAGATGGCCGGCCAAATATTCGTGACCCGTTCCCTTATGACCCTACTGAATGGTCTGACCTTGATGGTGATGGGACGGGAGATAATGCTGATGAATTTGATGCGGATTCCACTCAACAGACCGATACTGATGGAGATGGGTACGGTGATTATGAATATGGTAACGGTGGTGACGGCTGTCCAAATGTATGGGGTGATTCCCTCATTGATTTGCTAGGCTGTGTTGATTCTGACGGAGATGATTGGTCTGACATAGGCGATGCTTTTCCACAAGATAGCACACAATGGTTAGACAGAGATGGAGATTATTACGGCGACAATGATGGCCCTAATGCAACAAATGTTGATGCATTTCCAAGCGACGGCACACAATGGGTAGATGCAGACTTAGATGGTCATGGTGATAATCCATATGGAACTGAAGGTGATTGGTTTCCAAACGACCATTTACGTTGGGCTGATTCTGACCGCGATGGCGTGGCTGACGAGGATGACGACTTCGTTAACGATGCTAGTCAATGGCTTGATTCTGATAATGATGGGCATGGAGATAATCCATCAGGTAATCAACCAGATGAATTCCCAAACAACATAAATGAATGGCTAGATTCTGATGGCGATGGCATTGGAAATAATGGTGATGTCTTTCCTTTTGATTCCTCTCAACATTCTGATAGTGATGGAGATGGCTATGGTGATAGTCTCACGGGGAGTTTACCGGATCTTTTCCCAGATAATCCAACTCAGTGGGAAGATTTTGATGGTGATGGACTTGGTGATAATCAATCTGGAACTAAAGCCGATCCATACCTAAACGACTATGACAATGATGGCTACAACGACAGTATTGACATCCTACCCAAGTTTGCAAGTGCAGGTGACCTTGACAACGATGGCTGCCTAGATGAAGATGATGAATTCCGCAACGATTCCAAAGAGTGCCTCGACTTTGATGGTGATGGCGATGGAGACAACGCCGACACCGATGATGACAATGATGGATGGACAGATACTGATGAACTCCGTTTGAATTCAAACCCATTAGACTCAAGTGATTATCCAGTTGAAGGATTTGAAATTGTGATACCATTCCCAGGTGGAGCTATTGGCCTAGGTGCTTGGGATTTAATAGGGATTATTTTTGGTATTCCCTTATTCTCTTGGATTGCTTTTGGCTTCCTAACACGCAATGCTCGCTGTCTTAACTTTGAGATGTTATTGAGTAAGGCGCGCACCAAGCAAGAGTTAGAGGATATTGCTCTAAAGGCAGAGCATTCCCTGATGATTCGCTTACTAGGGCCTCACCAGGGGATTCGGCTTGAACGACTTCGTGCAGAGTTAGATGACGCTCTTGAAGGCGAAGGGATGCAATTTAATGAAAATCAGACCGATATGGTGGACCAAGAAATGGAACAAATGGATACCCATGAAGAGATGCATGGAAATGATATGCCCCCTGCTACAAAAGGACCACCAGCCTCAATTGTTGCTGAAGGGATGACTAGTGGCAAGAATACTTCCGAAACAACGCCACCTTCACTGAATGCTGTAGGAATAGTGGACAAGGATGGCTACGAATGGTTGCAACAAAGTGGGGCAACTTGGTATCGCCCTGCAAACTCTAGCTCTGATTGGAACCAGTGGTTCGATAATTGAAACAAATTCTCCTTTCACGGACGAATTCAGACTTCACCAAGAAGTTGTTCAAGCGCTGTTAATACTTGTAGAACCAACACACCATATTCCATAGGAATATTTGGGTCTTCAGACAACTCTTCTAACTTGTTCTGAGCCATGGCAATTCGAACATCCAAATCCTTGGACTTATTCAACAACCACTTCTCAACTGCTTCTTTGGCGCCGGCACGAATATTTCGTGGTACTTTTGAATCATCTAACTGTAGAATTACAGTGGAAATCTGCTCTATTCGCGTCTCTATGGTCATATGAGTCAGTCCCTGAAAGCATGCTTCTAACGGGGCCGAGCCGCGCCTCATTTATGGCACTTACCTGTGACCGAACCCGAAGGACATGGTGACACCCGAGCAAATCCTCACGTACGCGCGCATCGTTACCCTCGTTTTGTGCCTTGGTGGAGCGACCTATTTAGACCTCAAAATTCGCCGCGTCCCCAACGACTGGTGGGTCTCTTGGGCAAAGCCTGCATTGTTCCTCCTTTGTCTTGAGTTATGGGCTTTAGAAGCAGACTGGACAATTTGGCTTACAGCATCAGCAGTCGTGGCTTACGCTTCAACCGCAGTTATTGGTCGACCGACCTTGGATGATGTGAAAAATGGTTCACCTGAAGACATTATTGTCAGCCTATGGTACCTTGTCTCAGCGGTTGGCCTTGTATTCGGGATACTGCGCCACCTAACCCCGTTAATGGATGGTCTCGGCTTTGGTTCCCTTGTTGACTGTAATTTATGCTCTACTACTAGTGAAATTCAAGCCTCTTACCTGTGGGGGCAGATGTTGATAATTGGCGCAGTTTTATTGTTCTTCGAAATGTGCTATCAATTGCGAATGTTGCATGGTGGTGCTGATGCAAAAGGGATGATGTTCGTTGCTCTTTGTTTGCCTGGTTGGGGTGAGATTTCAGCCGCTGGAGATGCCCTTATGCCACCTGCGATTTCACTGCTTATTTGGGGGGCAATGAGTTTTCTAATTTTGCCAATTTATGTATTTGGCCAGAATTTGGCCGCAGGTGATGCTGGGAAATTGAAATTGTCTTGGCACGCCCGCCGTTTACCTCTTTCAGAAATCCCAAATCGCCACGTCTGGTTATTGGATGAAGTAATTGAAGGAGCAGATGGTGAGAAAAAGGTCGAAACTAGAATGCGGCCAAAGCGCGGTGGCCGTGCTGAACACAAATTGCAAGAGATGCTCTCAGAACTAGAAGAACTCGGGGCAGACAAAGCCTGGACTACAGAGAAATACCCATTCATGGCGTTCTTGATGTTCGGAATCATACCGTTGCTTCTGATTGGTGACCCGATTCTATTCCTACTCAATTTTGTGGGGCTTCCATGAAGCACAGACTTGATGATGGACACAACCTTCGGCAGGATAGGGATTGACGATGCACACGGCTCGCCAAATAACAGATTCCGATGGTGGAATGACTGCTGTAATTGAATTCTTAACCGCATTCGTCTTATTTCTCATCATTCTATCAGCTTTCTTTTCACTTGCCGGTCTTCAACTCGGCTCAAACCATCCAAGAACTGACCAATTAGATGATTATGCTTTGGAAAGTTTACAGCGATTAACAACTGATGCTGGTTGGTACACACCATACGATGAGTTTGGAAATCGCGATTTAGCAAATGCCACTTCTGAATGGCATCGCTACAATGCTACTAATCTACTAAACGGCGTAGTTCAACCGGGATTGGCCGGAACATTGGGGCAACTCGATACCGAGCGGCTTGATGGGATTGCCAATATAACTCAAGATCAATTTATCAAAGGGCTTGGACTTCCAGATTGGGCTAGTATTAACCTCACAATCCGAGTCATTGAAAGTTCTGATTCTAACAGGATTGATTTGTTATTGTTTCAGGATGGCGCAAGCCGCGGTGCAGCCTCTAATAGCGCAGTAGCGCACCGTTTGATGATGCTAGATTCTGAAACTCTTGAGATTATTTTAGAAGTTCATGACGCTGGCCGAATGCCGGCACACTTAGTAATCTCTGAATTTATGGCAGAACCCCAATTAGGATATCCTGAATGGGTTGAATTGGAAAATCGCGACGGTTTTGCTGCTAACCTTACTGGCTGGGGAATTGGACGCGCCTCAAGTGGAGGTGTTCACTCACTAATTGGCGACGGTGCTCTGGCAGGCGGGGATGTGATGCTCTGTTCTGGTAAACCGTCTCTACAAGAGAATCAGGGCGCTGATGTTGTCCTTGACCTTGGGCTTTCAGGGATTCTAGGAAGGGGAGCAGTTGATGGACTCAACAAATTGGATGACACACTAACCCTCACATGGACTTACCCAGGATTAGCCCAAACTGAAACTACAATGGAGGTTGACTGGGTCGCTAGTTGGGGCATTGACAGCGATATTGCTCTAAATTGGCTTGGTGGTGGGGCTTCTAATTCCTCAAATTGGGGCCGTTCTTCTGAGGGGACTCCTGGAAGCCTTTGAAATTAAATTTGATTAGATTCTACTTTGTTACATCCACGCCTAAAGGCGTGTTCATTTGGCAACGAGTTATTAGAGGAGGTCGGACTTTGCATCTTTGATAGGCATGCTGGGGGGAGCACAATACACACGCGACCGTTGTGTCACAGGTATTCATGGATTGGATGAAATTACTCGTGGCGGAATACCATATGGGGCAACTGTGCTGATAGGAGGAACATGTGGTTCTGGTAAAACTACGTTGACCATGGAATTCCTAGTTAATGGTGCCCAAATGGGAGAAGCATGTGCGTATTTCGCAGCTACAGAGCCATCTGTAAAATTACTTGAGAATATTCGACAGTACACCTTTTTTGACATGGAAATGGTCGATAAAGGACTCATCAATGTGTTTGACATGGATGTGGTTTACTCATGGCTCGGATTAACAAAGGCAACTTTTGACCGAGACGATATCAATTCACTAGTGAAAGCGATTACTGATATTGTCAATACCATCGGCGTAACTCGCCTAGTTATTGATTCAGTGACCACATTGTGTTACAAGATTCC
>CAUZNH010000064.1:0-6184 GCA_963581345.1 Candidatus Thalassarchaeaceae archaeon
AGAAAATTTCGGTAATCTGTTGACCGGCTTCAAAAGTGGTTTTTACTGCTGGATTACGAGGTGTTTTCCCTCCTTCTCTAATCAACTCAGGCGGGGTGTGAGGTTGCTCAATCTCAAGTGGTACTGAGGTCCAATAAATGACCATCGTCATTGCTCTCAAATGGTCTGGTAGTTGGAATCTAAAACAGTCTTGGTCAGCGTCTAGAAGTGCACCTTTTGATATCGTTTCAACATCATCAACAATGACTGGATTACTTGCACTGCTCGGCTCATCGACATTTGCTGAAGCGATGTCTGCACTCCATTCTATGGGGATGATAATCCTAGATTCACCTCTAAGGTATAGTTCCCAAGTTGTAGGTTCTGTAATTTCAAATGATATTGAAAGTCCAACCCCATCCCCCGGTCTTACTAATCGGCCACGTGAAAGATCTAGTTCGGCATCCTCTAATTGATAGGTGCCGGTTTTTGGTGAAGTTGGACTCCCTCCTGATAGAGTCCAACTATTGCTACTTGGCCCAGCCCAGAATTCAACCACTAGGTCAGGGGAACTCACTCCTGCAGTATCCTCGCGTATACGAAAGTCAATCACCAATTCATCAATCATCGTGGGTAGTAACGCAAGATGGATTTGCTCTGGATTCATGATGAATTCAATTTTCACAGTCTTTGGGGACAACGGAGAAGCAGAATCCTCTTGCCGAGACATTACATCAACTCCGATTTCAGTATTATCAAGCAGGCAACTTGAATCCGACAAGCAAGCTAGGTTGAGAGTAGTGGTTGATTGTGAGAGTTCTGCTGTTGTAGTTGGAGACAGAAAACCAAGAATCAGAATTAATAGAATGCCTGCCGCAAAGCCGCGTTTTGTACCGGCAGGCTTCACCATCAGAAAGAATGGAGCCTCTTCGCAGTAATGAAGAATGTTCTGAAAAGTGTGTGACATCAGCATTAATTTACTGTCAAAACGCAATCAACTAATTTCACCTTACAACTGCGACAAAGGTAGCGACCAGCAGAGCGCACTGAACGCTCAGTTTGCCAATCACAAGTTGGACATTTCCAAGCAAATTTTGCATTATGCTTTCGCAAGTGGACTGCAAAATTGACACCCATCTGTTTTGCTTCTTTGTCGGGCCACTGGGCCTCTAAATCTCTGAATACTCGGTCATGGCCACCATGTCCAAGAGCATGAAGGAACTCATGGAACATAAGAAATTCAGCATATTGAAGCCATTCACTTTTCAGAGATTCAGGATGTAATGCCACCTCTCTAACATCACTTGGAGAGAGATTTACATCTCGCTTATCCACTCCTTTGTTGAAGCGGCAAACACCATGGAGTCTTGTTGCATTTCGGCGTAACTTTCCTAAAGGAACGCTTACCAATGGTTGTAGGTTTTTACCATTAAGAGACTCCATCTGTGACATTATCCCCATCACTCGAAAACGCAGGAATTCAAGTGATGTATCTACCAATGTCCTTCAACTCCATCTGTGGAAAGCAGGATGGCCTTCACTTACCGCGACAAATAACCCCTTTCCTTTAGCGCAGAGTTTTCCTTCAGCGTGTAACTCCATCTCAACATTTACCCGGTCTCCTTCAAGTTCACTTACTCTCGCAGTTACGTGCAGTGGTACATTTACAGGAGTAGGACGACGGAGTTGAACAGTGTAAGATGCTGTCACAGTACAAGGTGGTTCACTGTCTCCACTTGCATCCATTAGTGCTATTGCAGCAGTCCAATTCCCATGACAATCAAGTAAAGTTCCAATAATTCCGCCATTTACCATTCCAGGAAATGCCTGATGTTCATCCGAAGTGGTGAACCATAATTCCAAACCATCTTCAGTTCTAGTTGAATTTATCTTCAATCCTTGTTGATTGGCAGGTCCACAGCCAAAACAGATTGATGAGGGTGCAAATTCTCTCTGAACACCCATCTCTTCGTCAGCCATCACCTACCCGCTAAGCGGGCCATTCATCTTTTTTGCCCCTCTATGGGGGTTAGAAATACATGATTTTGATGAGAATTTTATCGGCGGCTTTTTGTTTAATCACCATCAGCAACAGTTAGCGGAGTCGCTAAGGCTTGGATGGGTGAGATTTCGTGCCTGCAAAAGATGACTCTGATTCTACCAATATTGATGCTACCAAGAAGGTGGCCAATAAGGCAACTAAGGCCCCAAAAACGACTACGAAAGCAAAACCATCCTCAAAAAAATCAAAAACTAAAACCAAAGCTAAATCCAAGACTAAGGCTAAATCAGTAAAGAATTCAAAGACTAAGAGCAAAAAGAAGACCACTACCAAGGCCAAATCCAAGCCAAAAGTGGCTAAGACGCAAAAGACAGCGCTCAAAGTTAGTAATCAAATTCCTAAAGAGCGCCGCGCTACTATTGAGAAATCACTATCCAAGGCAAAGAGAAGAAAACGCATAGATTGGGACCGTGCTGAAGGTGCAAAACAGCATCGTATCGCAAATAAGAGAGTAAAACCCAATACAATTCGGAGAATCTCAATGCCACTTCTTGATGTTAATCTCGGTGAGAGTTGGGATACTCCTATCACAGTCATTCATGGAGCCCGTCCAGGGCCAGTAGTAACAATCACAGGGGCAATTCACGGGGATGAATTAGTCGGGCCACTTGCTTGTAGTATGCTGTGCCAAGAGTCAATGACTGGGTCTGGACGTGCTCTAGACCCATCTGCTATGGCTGGCACAGTTCGCATTGTTCCAGTTCTAAACCCTCCTGGATATAGGAGACATAATCGATATTTCCCAGATGGGCGCGACCTTAATCGTCAATTTCCCGGCACTGTTGATGGTAACACTACCAGCCGAGTTGCTGACAAAATTTGGGAAAATCTCATCATTTCAACTGATTACTTACTTGACTTACACTCAGCCGCGAGGGGTAGGACAAATTTGCCACAAGTAAGAGCAAATCTCGCTCACCCTGAGAGTAATAGGGTTGCTAGGGCATTTGGTGTTGAAGTGGTACTTGATTCAAAGGGGCCACGAGGGACACTTCGGAGAAATGCTACTGAAGAAGGAATTGGGGCCATCACCTACGAAGGTGGAGGTGCTACTTTGACCGATCATGAAGCAGTGAAGGTGGCTGTGTATGGCGTTCTCAACGTGCTACGCTCACTGAAGGTAATCCCTGGCTATCCTAATCGACCGCGTTTCCGGTTGCTAGCTTCTGGGTCAACATGGATTCGCTCTGAAGAAGGTGGACTTGTTGACATGTTTGTACAATCGGGTTCATTTGTTGAGAAAGGCGATATTATTGGTCGAATAGTTGACCCACATAAACCTGGGATGAGTGCCGATATATTATCTCCGGAATGCGGGCTTCTGATTTGTTCTGCAACAAATCCGTTCGTAACTGCTGGGACTCCAGTGGGCCACTTACTGCCGATTTCTAGAGGCGTGAAATTAGTCAAGAGTCAACTTGATGAGAAAAATCGGCTGATAGTTAGTGGAAGTATAGCTGACCCTCCATGGCGTGAGGAATATGAAGTAGATGAGATATCTATTCAGGGTCAATGGAAAGGTGGAGATGTTGACGCCGAATGGCAAGGTGATTGGCCACAAGAAAGTGAAATTTTATCTGCAGCGGCTGCAGAAGAAGAGGATTCCGAAGAAGAATTTTGATAATTCTCACTAGTTTTTGAAAGTTAATGTCTGATATTTTGGTAGTATGTTTTGAATAGTTCCATGTATTTCGGTAATGTGAGGGGAGTACATGGAAGAGGTTGGTTGGACGCCTGCTGAAGAATCAGTATTGGAATCTGAGGTTGAAAGTAAGTTAGCCGAGATGATTGAGGGTGACTCACTGGAAAACCTCCGTAAAAAATCCGATTCAACCCAAATAACAGAGGATATTGCCAAGGCAACTAGAGCTGCTAAAGGTGACCGTAGATTAGATACCACTATCGCTGAACATGAGCATGCTAAGCAGTTAACTGATGTGGTAAGTTGGGTTCTTGTTGGAATCGCAGTAGTTGTTGTACTTGGTGCGGCTGCTTTCTCAATCTTGTTCGGTACCTCATTAATTTGAGAGTATATCACCGATATAATTCTGGCATCTTCGGCATTGGCCGTCTTTTTGGTGGTTTTTTCCGAGTTACCATCATGAATACAATGAGAAGAACGAGGACAGCCCCCAATCCGATAACAATTTCATTTGAAATGGTTGGGCCACCTTCACCAAGTTCACCAGTGCCGTTATTTTCTCCATCTGCAGTATTGTCATCATCATTGATTTCATCATCAATCGGGTCTTCAACAGGTGGATTCCAAATCATGTATGAATATCTCCAGTTCATCATGACTGTTTCATCACCATCTTGAATTTCAAGCATTAATATCCACTCTCCAACAGTACTGTTGTGATGTGGGCAAACTATGCTTTCTAGAGTAGTGTAGGAAAATGGTTCACTACAATTTAATTCATTTACATCATAGGTGGATGATCCTAGAGTCTGAGCCATCATTCCATCAGGATTAGTTACAATCCATTTGACGGAGGCATTTTGCAGTAAATCTTCCATGACCCAATTGACATCTGTTACTTCCAATGTGAATAATATCCGGGAAAAGTTTGATTCAACCAAATATGATTCATTTTCAATATTTAAGAGATTTTTATTCAAAACAACTTGCAAATTAGGTGAGCGATTAACACCCTCGTCAATATCACCATCACAGTTGTCATCAACCCAGTTCCATGTCTCGTTAGCATCGGGCGAGCGCGCCGAGTCATTGTCGTCACAGTCGTCGAACCAGCGGAACCCATCTCCATCTTCGTCTAAGTCCGGCCACAGCGGGTCGGTGTGCGTGACCAGCAGTTCATCCCCATCAAACAGCCCATCGCGGTCAGTATCATTGTGGAACGGGTCGGTACCAATCAGGTTGTACTCGTCCAAGTCAAACAGTCCATCTCCATCGCTGTCTTGGCCATAGAAGTCCTCGTCAATATCATCATCACAATCGTTGTCAATACCGTCTAGGAGTTCGGGGTTACCTGGGAAGAGTGAGGGATTGGTGTCGTTACAGTCAGCGAACCAGTACCAGCCATCTTGGTCTGTATCATTGTCAAAAAATAGTGGGTCACTGCTCCAATTTAGCACTTCGTCACCGTCAGAAAGCCCATCTCCATCGGTGTCCCAATGCCAATAACCGGTATTGTAAAAGTGGTATTCAGCCCAGTCGCTCAGGCCGTCACTATCAAAGTCAGATTGGTTGAATCCTTCATCAATTTCTTCGTCGCAATCGTTATCCCGGTTGTCCAATTCTTCGGGGGCTCCGGGAAAAACCCACCAGTCAGATTCATCACAATCCTCAAACCAATACCAGCCGTCAGAATCGCTGTCATTATCGTAGAATAATGGGTCTGAAAAAGAGGTGTAAACTTCGTATCCGTCTAGCATTCCATCACCATCAGTGTCGTTGTTAAGAGGGTCAGTTCCATTGACAAAAACCTCCACGCCGTCGAGTAGACCATCACCATCACTGTCCGGGTTTAGTGGGTCGGTTCCGTAGGTCAAAACTTCCAAGCCATCGTTGAGGAAGTCATCATCTGTATCGTTGTCAAATGGGTCGGTGCTGTAATTGTCGGTTTCAGCATCATCAAGGAGGCCATCTAAATCGCTGTCACGGCTCAATTCTGTGCCGTGGATTATTAATTCCCAATCATCGAAGGTGCCAGAAGTGCCACTATCCTTGTCTTCAACGCTAATAGTCCAATTCCCGATACTTCCTTCATCCCAAAAGTGGACTGAAGAAAACATCCAGTTGTTGTAGTCGTTGCCGTTGTCATTGTGCTCAGTAGCTAGGAATGATTCGGTACCGCTCGGTGAAGTCAATATGATTTCAAGGTCGCCGCGGTTGTTGTGGTCAATATCAGCAATAACATCAACGGATTCAAGCACTAAATCCTGACTTATAGAAATAGTATGAGTAACGGCTGTGCCAGTAGCATCAGGAATTGTGGAACCCAAACTTTGCATGCCACTAGTGTAGTTAGTTTCATTCGCAACAGTCGTCCAATTAGAAGACAAAGCGACTGCGGCTCCAGCATCTATCACTCCAAATCCGTATTTGTGGCTAACATCGTGTCCCGCTCCATTGACATTCCATGACCAGTCTGACGCATCGTTGACGCGCGCTGAGTT
>CAUZNH010000065.1:0-6161 GCA_963581345.1 Candidatus Thalassarchaeaceae archaeon
GATTATTTGGTTATCTTGCTATGGATGACCCTACTACTGTAAATGAGACTGAAACACTACAACGTGATTTAGATATTTACACAGTTGTAGCAAGCACATTTGCTAGTAATGGTGGAGGCGATGCAAATTGGGACGATGATATGCAGGAGGTTGAAAACCGATTCTACGAAGTATCAGGTTCAAGGATATCAAACCACGATTCACTCAATGACCTCCTTTGGGGTATGGATGGAGGTACCCCTCGCGGTATTCTAGTTTCAGATTCAGGTGGTCTAATGTGGGGGCTTGGCTTCATTTTATCCACAGCCATTGAAAATCCATTTGCAGTTATGTTAGACTACAATATTGGTATTTCCGATGTGGCTAAGCTTGGTGAATATGGTGGGAACTGGTTGCTTGGAAATACCGATTTCCCAATGATTTTGAATGGTGGTTCAGGAACTCTGAACTCCACTGAATATCTCTATGCTCAGTTTGCAGGACCAGACCCACTGACTGGAGGATTTTCATCTGCAAGTCTCAACGTGGGAGGTATTTGGGGTGCGTTCCTGGGCAACACATACAGCGTTTCAGGCGAAGATGTAGTTCTAAGTTATTCAGAAGTTGAGAACATTCTATATGGAGAATTTGGAATCACAACAGATGCGGCTGTAGGATTCCTATATGGTGAGGTTACTGGTCATACTTTGCCAAGTGACCCTATCACTATGATTCCACAAACTGGCGGGGTTGAACTTGAATGGAATACTGCGTTAGTTTCACAATTATACGGAATAGATGAGAATAGCGCTGCAGCACTACGTTATTTCATGTATGAATTAATGTTCAATACTCAAATCCCAAATCTGCTTGGTAGCCTGTTTGGTGAAGAAGCAACTGGATACCCTGGTGCAACCAAGTGGGTTTCCCACACTGTTGACCAGTGGTTATTTGGATGGCGAGATCCTCTGATGGCTTCAATTGAGGGTAGTCAGACCAATTTGACTTATGGTTGGCAATCTCTTGAGACAAACAAGACTTTCTTTGGGTCCGTATCCGAACATGCTCCAAATGGTGTATCAACTGGTGACGGGACTCTGTACAAGGTGTGCACAGGGGAAAACCCTGATTGTGATACTGGAGAAACTCTTGAACAGGACGGCTCACCATACCTAGGTTGGCGTACACCTGAGATGGAAGAGGACACTTATGGTATGATTACCAATGAGTCACTTGCTGGAACTTCTGGTGGGTTCATCACCGGTGAAGGTGATTTGCTGAACCTAGGTGATTATGCGATATGCTCTCCATTACAGCAAGCAGATAGCGACCACCTTGGCCTTTTGACAGAAACATGGACTTGCCACATTGATGGTAATGAGAGATTGATTCAGGGTAAGTTGATTAATTCACATTCTGCACTGGATATCTTCCCTGGTGCCGTCCCGATTTATTTTGCTGCTGATGTTGAGTTGAAGGTTCAGCCGACTGCAAGGCTTATTGTTGCGGGTGCTTCTGAAAGTTACTTCTACATCGATATGAGGCCGATGAATGAGCAAGCAGAAAGTACTCCCGAAATGAGTGATATGCAAGCCGTGTTCAAGATTGAGTCAGGTGGAGGCGCTACAGCTGAAGACGTAGAGTTGATGCAGTCAGGGATTGTTGATAACCAGAAGCAACTAACCTATTGGACCAACTTTGATACCGATGGTGGTTCTTTCTTCATTGACCAAGTAACTGCTGCAATTTACCTCGGTGCATTGGGTTGGATACTTCTAGGGGTTATTGGAATAGCGCGTACAGGTGCAACTGAAAGCCGTGCTCTAGGGACTACAGAAGAGGAATAGGAAGAGGGAAAAGCCCTTGAGGTTGATGGCGATTTACTCAATCAAACTGGCGGGGATTTCTAGTCATCCTCCTGAGAAAAGTTTCCACATCTAGAAAACTTGAGATTAGTATTCAATTGTCTTCTGAAATCCATTTGATGAGGGTTGATTCAGCTCCGTGAAGGTGTTCACCTAGAGTACTTCTCGCGATTCCAATATTAGCAGCGAGTTCTCGCATGGAAAGTTTCTTTGGTTCATCGTAATAACCGAGCAAAACCGCTTGACGAATCACCTCTAATTGTCGCTTTCCTAACAATTCTAAAGCATCGTGTTTGGGATCATCGTGGGTTGTGACTGACACCTTGTCAGGAGGTAAGAAAATTTCTACTTGGGCTAAGAATTGACTAATTCCTGATGGTACGCCGCGCAGAGTGATTTCAACTCCTTCATCAGATATTGAGTAAGGTGGATACACCGCAATGTCATCAAAACTGATTGCTGAGACCACTAGCGGATGACGATTCATTACGACTATTGCTTCTGGGCCTTCACCGCGCTTAGGTAGAATTCCTTCAAAGGTGAGAAAAGATACATCATTAATTGATTCAAAGTCAGCACCATTTCGCATTTCACAGCGAGTTAGTTGGCGTACGCCTTCAGGTTGGACATCCAAATGTGCTACTACCTCAAAAGTTGAGCAGATTTTCAGCAATTCTGCGAACTCTGATTTCGCTATAGTCGCGGCTGACCAGCGAATCCTTACTTCCTGCACACCTACAGCGTGGGTGGTCTTGGATATGACTCTTCGTTTATATCGGAAAACTAGTGGTGGTCGGGTGAGAGTTAATGTGGGAGTATGCATAATGGTCTCTCATGGCAAAGGGTGCTGAAGAGGGTCGGACTAGATTTCGTGATTTTTCCAAAGTTAGGCAACAAGCAAAAATTGAAGCAACGGTAAGTGAACAGTCAACATATTACCCAGGAGTTTCTGTAGAATCTCCTATTTCAACAATTACAGATGTTGACAGCGCAAAAATGGGGATGTTATTCTCAATAATTGGTGGGATGATTGCGCTTGCTTTCGCTATCGGTCGCTTCATGACTAGTGAACTTGATAGCGATATGGAATTCCTCTATCTCGCTATTGGAGCGGGTTTGATGGTATTATTTTCATATGGTTTTGTTGAGGTTCAATATCGCCGACATCAAAGCATCTCAATTGTTCATGATTACGTGCTCTCATTTGGTCATTTATTCGCTGTGCTTGGTGGCTTTTGGCTATCCCGTTGGGGGTTGTTTTTCTATTGTGGTTATTTCCCTGATACCGGTGTGTTATGCAATGGAGAATCAGGCACTGATGGGTGGATGCCAGGGGAGTGGGGTGCGCTCGTCCAAGCCTCCGTGTTCATCATGATTGGTTACGCTCAGTGGCGACAGAATGAACGGGTCAGGGCAACCATATTGCCGCGTTTGGTTACAACCCTTGCGCCACTAGTGGTTTTGTTCATAGGTGCTGAAATATGGGTTAATTGGGCTGGTGGAGTGATTTCACTGCCCTTGATTCTGAGCATGTTGGCGTTGACTGGCATGGGGATGTGGCTTGGCTCGGTCTCAAATAGAGCCCCTCTTTTCCTTTCTTCTGCTTTCCTTTCTTCCGTGATCCCCCTAATTTACGAGCTGAAAGTTGGTGGCGGGGCTGGCCTCACATTACTAGCAATAGTCGTGCTAATGCAAGGAATGTTTGCCTCAGCAAAGGGCTTGTCCCAAGCAATGATTCAGCGCGGTTCAATTGGCTTGGTTCTGATTGTCTTGATTGCAGAGTTTTGGGCAGTTGTTGGCGACTTGGATTTGGTATTGATTGAGCCCATTGACAATGTGCTAGCAAGTTTGCCGCTATTCCTTTGGTTATCCCTGCTAATCGGTTACTTTGCTGCAGTTCACATGCGACGAGTTCCATGGATGCCAATTGGATTAGCAGTCGGTCTGGCATTTTTGCCTTCTCCTGGTTCTGCGTTTGCATGGACTATTGCGATTATCATGTTTGTTTACATGGTAATCAAGCCACAAACAAGGCGCTGGGTTTCTGATTGGACTTTCTCAATGCTAGCAACATCATGGTTCTTGGTTGATTGGCTATCATCAAGCGGTGCTACATTTTCAAACTTAGAACTTGACCCAGCGTTCCTAATAGTGCCACCAGCGGCTTTACTTTTCATTGGAGAAATAGCAAGTAGAGAAGGGAAATTATCCAAGGCCCCACATCATTTGATGGTCGTTTTAACCTTATTATCTCACGAAATGCTGTTCGGGGTGGGGCCATATTTACCCCTAATATTTGTTGCATATCTTCTGCTACTCATCTTACGCGAGGCGAGTAATGTCGAGTCGGTAAATTTAGATGATAGTGAAGCGAGAAAAGAGGTTTCAGTATTGGTGTTAGTGACTGGTGTTTCAATCTTCATTCTAGAATGGCTGGGCCGTTTAGAAAGCGGGCTTGGAGCCCAAATCGGGATTTCAGAATTGGGTGTTGAAGCGCTGATATTCGCAGTCGTTCTGTATGCAATGGGGCGCTCGTTGCGTAAGATTGAGTTTGATGTCGGTAAACTCGGTGGCATACTTATCGATGCAGGTAGTAGTGTCTCAGTTTGGGATCCTCAAACAGGGCAATGGTCCTCTCAACCTAAGTCATCAATTAACCAGCGGCATGTGGGATGGGGTCCAGCAATGCGCGCAAGTATGATTCTTCCATTGTTAATATTCTCATTAGCGGCCGCTGAGTCAACTGCTACTTGGACAGTCATGCTTTTGTTGTTACCAATTATGGTGCTAATGCGTGAAGTATTGTTTGAGTTACCTCAGGACAATCGTACTAGGGCAGGTGGAGTGTGGTTACTTTTCTTCGTTGGACTTCCCTGGTCATTCCGTATCCACGAGTCTTTGATAGATGCTGGTGGAAGTGAAGTTGTTACTGCACAAATCATGTTTGATGTGATAATGTTAGCCGGTCCATTACTAGGCCAGTTTATGTTGACAAAACAAGGTGTAGTTAAGGAAGAAGGAAGAGCCGCAGATTTGCTTCTCATTGGCGTAATAATGGTTGCTTTACTAGATGTTTCAGGCGGTATCTTGCTGCTTAGCATGATGATGTTAGTAGTTACTCGTGCAATGCAACATCGTCGAACAATTGCCATTAATTTGTTACCATTTGCTTGGGCTGTTGGGGTATTAATGTTAATTCAATTACCAGTTGCAATAATTGATATTGTACCGTTCAGTGCATCACTTTTAGCGATGAAGTCATCGTTTATATTTGGGATTAATTACCCTGCATGGGCAGGAATTGGGTGGGTGATTATTGGTGCCATACCATTGATTGGGTTTGCTAGGGATCTTAGGCTATCAAAGGGAGACGAAGCGGGTGAGCGCGAAGGCTTTGCCCAATACCCTACATTAATTCCAACACTTTCAATTCTAGTAGGTTTACATATTCTTGTTTCTACCCCTTATATTCTAGTTCTAGCAGTAGTAGTGATTGCTGGTATTAGTGCTTGGGCAACGGGTCAGTTAGCAGCATTTTGGGTATGGCCACCAGCATTCTGTATCTCCTTGATGTATGCAGCGGTCGACAATAAATGGTTAGGAGATGATGAAATTGTTGAAGTATTCACAATTGCTTCACTAGTTACTTGGTTGGTGACGGTTTTATTTTGGAAAGGGATAATGCAATCCCGGGCTCCGGAAGCACTTCCTGGTAAACATGAGTCACCTCCAGGGCATTTGCTTAGTTTTGATGTGGAGGCAAAATATCAAGGCACAAGGAATATTTTAGTAAATGTACAACTTGGTTATGCTGTTATTTTCAGCCTCTTTGGTATGATTGCGTGGGGTGGAATCGCATTTTTGGCAACAGCATTCTTGTTATCTTGGAGAATGTGGCATCAAAGGCATGCAAAATGGTTGTTGGCTGCTGTTTTCCTTGAATCTATTGCAATTGGAAATACTGTTGAGCAAGTATGGGATCAATTTAGTTGGAATGGCCCTGATTATTGGGTAGCACAAGGTTTGTGGTTGGTTCTTTCCGGCCTTGTTCTCACTTGGGCTTCATGGAGAATGTGGGACTTTGAATGGACTGAGAAAAGTGACGAGGATATTCTTAACCTGACAAAATTGGCTGGGATAGCTGGCGCTATTTATGTTCCACTAGGTGCTCTTTTCCTTTCTGACGAAATTGGGGCATGGATATTTGGTTCTGTATTAGCGGTATTTGGAGGGATTCAGATGATGATTGGATTTGAGCAGGATGAGAAATGGAGACGTATTTACACGCTTGTAGCCATTCCTGTAGGCATATTGATT